>JACZXL010000172.1 GCA_022571635.1 Planctomycetota bacterium | reverse complement strand
AATGGTGTAACGACTGGAGCACTGTCTCCACAACCGACTCGGTGAAATAGTAGTGGCGGTGAAGATGCCGCCTACCCGCGGCAAGACGGAAAGACCCCGTGGACCTTTACTGTAGGCTTGTATTGGTCATGGACCTGTACTGCGTAGGATAGGTGGGAGGCTTTGAAGCCGGGATTTTGGTCCTGGTGGAGCCACCCTTGAAATACCACCCTGTACCCGTTTGTGGCCTAACCCCGATTCCCATGAAGCTGGGCGGGGGACCGTGCATGCTGGGCAGTTTGACTGGGGCGGTCTCCTCCTAAAAAGTAACGGAGGAGCGCAAAGGTCGGCTCAGCATGGTTGGAAACCATGTGACGAGTGTAAGAGCATAAGCCGGCTTTACTGCGAGACATACACGTCAAGCAGTCACGAAAGTGGGCTCTAGTGATCCTGCGGTCCCGTGTGGAAGGGCCGTAGCTCAACGGATAAAAGGTACCCCGGGGATAACAGGCTGATCGCACCCGAGCGTCCATAGCGGCGGTGCGGTTTGGCACCTCGATGTCGGCTCATCACATCCTGGGGCTGAAGGCGGTCCCAAGGGTTGGGCTGTTCGCCCATTAAAGTGGTACGCGAGCTGGGTTCAGACCGGCGTGAGCCAGGTTGGTCCCTATCTGCCGTGGGCGTTGCAACATTGACAGGATTTCTCCCTAGTACGAGAGGATTGGGAGGGACCCACCCCTGGTGCGCCAGTTGGCCCGCTCGGGCCACCGCTGGGTAGCTAAGTGGGGCAGGGATAACCGCTGAAAGCATCTAAGCGGGAAGCCCCCCTGGAGATGAGTGTTGCATGGACCCTTGTGGTCCGAGAGACCCCTGATAGACCATCAGGTTGATCGGCCGCACGTGTACGCGTGGAAACACGCTCAGCGAAGCGGTACGAACGGTCGATGACTTCGTCGCGCCGACCGGGGCCCGGTCATGAAGAAGGCTTGAGCACTGCCGCTTGAGTTTTCAGAGGCCGAGCAACGGTTAGCGCCGAAGCCTCATACGTTGGCTTTCAATTTCATCTCGGTAATTCACGATAACGATCGAAGAATGACATTCCCCGCTTGCGAGTGAACTCGCAAGCGGATTTGTCGGTGACCAATAGGTCGGGGGCGACACCTGATCCCATCCCGAACTCAGCCGTTAAGCCTCGGCCGCCGATGATACTGCCATGCGGGAAAGTAGGTCATCGCCGACAACTTTGGGCTCTCAAAGGTAAACCTTTGGGAGCCCTTTTTCGTGCGGCAGATGGGCTGCAATCGCGATTCTATGGAGAAGCAGGCGATTGTTAGCCATATTTTACAGACGAACCGTATCGACGACAATCGCGCTGTCGATGACATTTTGGGTTATGGCCCTTGTGCGTGCCGCCAACGCGTCAAAGCCCATTATTCGGATGTGTTGGCGGTGTTCGTTTTCTCTCCGGAGCGCGGAAAGCTGTTCGGGGGCCAATGAGCTTTCAAGACCAATGACGACCAGACCATCGGGCATTGAGAAGTTTGGGAATATGGACGATGCGTCCACGAAGCGTTGGGTCAGGAATGATTTATATTCGAGCACTTGCGTTATTGCGTGTGTTGTCTCTGCACTGATCTGTTCTTGGCCGGTGACAAGCATCTTCGCTGGCGTCTCAATCTCGACAACGAGATACGTGTTGTCGGTACGCTGGACGACGAAGTCGGGTTCCATTGTTCCGTGAAAGTCCGGCTTTGACCAAACGTGTATTGCAAGGGGATCGAGGAACAAAGGGTTCCGTTCGAAGAACGTGTGAAACGCGGCCTCAACGGTTGGCGAATTTCCGATCAGAGCGTCATATTCGGCGATTTGAGGCAGCCCGACTGCCGTCCAGCGAAGTGAAAGTGCTTGAAACAACGGTTTCACGGCGTTCGGTTCGATAAGTGCTATTCCTTGTAATGCCGTGCCGATGTAGAGAGCAACTTCGTCCGGATCGGTGAACGACATTACCAGCCGATTCAAGCACTGTTTTGCCACTCCTTGTAGCTGACTGGCGTTGGTAGCGCTAGAGACTGTGTTGAAGAGGCTGGTGTCCTTGATCCACAATGCAGCTGCAGCGGGTGGTTCTCCGCTCGCAATTGCGGCGAGGATCTGAAAGGCGAGGGAGAAGTTCTTCGACGTAGGTTCCTTAAGTGCGTTTTCGACCAGCGCGTCGAGTCCTTGATCGTGCCAAACAGGTAGGCAATGCGCCGCGGGTGCCTTTAGTTCGAAGTTGAACGTGATGCCGCCGTACATGTCGCGGGCCAGCAACTGAACGGCAACGAGCGCTTCCATCGAGTGGGCGGTCACGCATTCCGTCAGCAACGGCCATAGTTCCTCCGGGTGGCCCGTGGAAATAAACGCATTCGCTTTGTCGACTAGAGAATTCATTGGCGATGTATGGCTAACGACCAACCTCACCGGCCGCGTCATCGCGGTCCGTGTTGATCGATTTGTTAGATGCATTCATCTGCTTAATACTACTCCATAGAAAAAGCCTCACGCCAATGCGTCGAGTCATCGGAAGATGCATGATGGAACGTTGAAGCAGTATACTGGGCGAAATGGTCATAAATGTCCAAAGGCTCCGTACCGAGTTTCTGATGACCCTTCTCAGACTCTTGCCGCATCGCCCAATAGATCCCGACTGATTTGAACGAGTTAACATCATCTTGTGTAACCGACACGCTCAGATTGTGGGCCAAGCGGTTTCGCACAGTATTCAACCTTTGGATCCCGGGAATGAGAGTGGTAATTTGGGCATCATGATTGCCGAGCAAATCGACCTTTTGCGCAAACCCAATTCTAGCGTCATCAAGTGGCCCCAAGTTGGGGTTGGCCATTTGGAGGTATGCCGTCATGTAGTATTCAACTATTAAATGTGAACGCAATACTCTACCCATTGCGCCTATATCCTGATCCCATCGCGCGTTAAACTCTGCCAAGCGTTTTTTCGTCGTCTCGAAAAACTTTTCTTTTCCACCATACGAATCGAATAGCTTTCGCATGGCCTTGTTGATGTCAGGCAACTCGTGCATTCGCCTAATTTCCATCTAACGGTCGATTGAACGGAATTCCGTTGAGCATGGGGCGTGTGCCATGCGCTGCGGAGTGCTGCAGAGCGGGGATATCGCCACGCTCAATCGAAAAAGTAAAGGACGTGCCGATCATTCCGACGGATCGGCGGGCCGGGGACCGCCCCCAGCTTGTCGGCATTGTACCTTCAAGCCCATCGGATTGGAGACGGTGTAGGGGGTCAAGGACGGCTGATGATACGGTCACGCGGGAAAGATGGTCTCAAGCCGACGCTTTGGGCTCTTGAAGGTGAACCTTTGGGAGCGCTTTTTCGTGCGGGGGGAACGCCGCCCGCTGAAGCGGGCTGCGCCGGCGGGCTGCGCCGAGGCGCGACCCGGTTCACCGGGTCGCGTTTTGGGGTACGATCGCCCGCATGCACAAGCGCATCGCGAAAGCGTCGCGCAGCGCGCGGGAACACTTTCGCGGTCAACATCGCTTTGAGCATTGGTATGTTGACAATCAAGTGTATTTCATCACCGCACGTTGCCGGGATCGGTTCCCTGCGTTTGCGTGTGACCAAGCCAAGGCGATCTTTTGGGATCGCTTCGAGTACTACGCCCATCAAAACGGGTTTGTGCCGTGGGTGACGTCGCTGATGGACAATCACTATCACACGCTCGGGCATCTAGGCGAAGGCATGAAGCTCCAGCGGATGATGCAGCGATTGCACGGGTCGGTGGCGAAGTTGGTGAATGATGTGCTTGAGCGAAGAGCGCCGCCCGCTGAAGCGGGCGGCGCCGGGGAGAGTGCGGGCGGCGCCGGGGAGAGTGCGGGCGGCGCCGGGGCGCGACCCGGTTCACCGGGTCGCAGTGCGCGGCTTGTGCCGTTCTGGCGTGATACGAAGGGGCGCGAGTACTTTGATGGCTGCATTCGAGACGAGAAACAAGCTCGATCGGCCTATCGGTACACGCTCCTGCAAAGTGTGCGTCATGGGATCTGTGCCGATGGGGGGGCGTATCTGCATACCCGGGTGAAGGTTGAACTGGAAAGTGCGGTTCGGTGGGCACACCAAGTTGGCGCGTTCATGGAGGGCGTGCCGTACAAGCGGTATGAGCGTTGAGCGCCGCCGGGCGGCGCCGGCGCGGCCCGCTTCAGCGGGTCGCGGGTCGCGGATGCGGTCACCGGGGCGCGCGCCCCTCTGCCCGCGCACCCCTTTATATATGGACGATATTGATCGCGCATTGGCAGAGGCGTGGCATCGCGCTGCAATCGACCCTGACGAGGCGCAGCGGCGACTCCGGCGGCGCCTCGGACCGACCTACCAGCGGCCGTTGCGCAGTTGGGCGCTCGTTCTGCGCGCGCACGATCGGCGTCTTCCGACCGGCGAAGTCGTAAAATATGAACAATTCGATGATGACGGCCCGGACTGTGCCGTAGCAAGAATCACGCTCACAGGGGAGCTCATACAGTCGATTTGCGGACCGATCACCATCCCCTGGCCGGGCGTGACGATCAATGCTGCGGCCACGCGATTCGGGGTGAACCGCAGCACCATCCACAACTGGGCGAAAAAAGGCCGCATCGTCATGGACGTGTATCCCAAGCGAGGCGGCAAGAAGAACCGGTGTTCCGAGAAACGGGTTTGGACGCGCTCGCCGGTCGATCCCGCGGGGGATGTCTATGCCGGCCCGTGGGGAACGATCCGGCAATACATTGCGCAGCGCGTTCCCCACGACTTTCAACAATCCTTGTTGCGCACGCATCGTTACTTGCGGACCACCGTCATGGCGTTCATGCGATGCCCAACCTGTGCCAAGTGGATGAAGAATCTGTATTGGCCGCAGCCGATCTGGACACTGAAGATGGCGATGGGGATGGCATCGAGGGAGGAACTGTATCGGCGGTACACGGACGGCTTTGTGTGTCGAGAATGTGCGGGTTTCATTTACGAGTCGGTGGAGCGACGGAGTCGCCCGTTGCCTGGGTATCGTGTCGACTGTTGGGATCGGTTCGTGAAGCGAATCTCAGGCGGGGTGCTGGGCGGGGATGATGTGGCGCCGCCCGCTCCCCCGGCGCGGATTTGAATCCCGCTTGATTCCTAAATGGCCCGATATGGGATACAATGGCCGTGCCGCGAGTCCCCGGCTCGGCCGGTGGCGGCGGCGATCGATGGTCCGGTCCATTGGTCGTGTTGATCTGTCCTTGTTTGGGTTAGCCTGCTCCGTCCGTTCGTGACCGTTAGCCGGCTCCCAAGACGGGAGTACCTCCTCATGTTCCGTATCTACGTGGGTAATCTCAGTTTCCAAACGACCGAGCAGGGCTTGACTGACCTGTTCGGCGAGCACGGCACGGTTTCGAGTGTCAGCATCATTACTGATCGCTTCACCGGCCGATCCCGCGGCTTCGCGTTCGTCGAAATGGCGGACGAAGCCGAAGGCAAGGCCGCCATGGGCGCGCTCGACGGCCAAGATTTCGACGGTCGAACCCTGCGCGTCAACGAGGCTCACGAACGGGAGCCGAACCGCTCCGGCGGCGGTGGCGGCGATCGGCGCTAGGCGGCCCCTTTAGCCCCGGCCGTTCAGGCCAGGCGGGGCTACGAACTGGGCGTGTTTCGGGCGAGTCGTAGCGTACAGGCGCTACCGTAGCTGTACGTATACCTCGACGGCACGAGATCGAGCCGCTTGATCCGACCATTCAGTCGAGACAAAAAAGCGGCGCTCGGGTGCTCGTTTCGGCATCACTGGCGCCCGCCGGATGGACCGAAACATTGGAAAACAGTCGAGCAGACCGAGCGCCGCGACGATTCGCGGATGGTGGCGATTCAATCGGGAGAGAGGGGTGCGACCGGCCGGGTCCAACCTCAGGCCCAAGGGCCTCGCGTGGCCAGGCGCACCCTTCCCCCCCCTCTATATGCCGGTTTTCGCGATATCTTGCGCAATCTTGAAAAAAAACTTTCGATGGGCGTGATTTCGGCGGTTCCGCAGCCGCCGGAGGTGCTTCCGGCCCGGCTGTAGGCCGGCCTGACGGCTGGGTCTCAGACGGTATACTGCCGCCCCGGACCACGAAGAAGGAGCCGGCCGTGACCCAGGCCGCCAGCGGTGAGCAAACTCCACGCTTGTACGAAGCCCAACGCGATCTGCTGATGGAGGCGGACAAGCGGGCCGACCGAGTCATCCTGCTGCCCGCAGGCGATACCCGCCAGGCGAGTCCCGACCGTGATCGAATCCGAATTCAGTGGGGCCAGCATCTGCTCGCCGATCTGCTGGCGGGACGGTATCGAGCCTTCGTCTGCGGCGTGAACACCGATGACAACGATCACGGCATCGTCCGTCAGGTGATTGAGATGACGGCGACGAGCCAGTGGACGGCCAAGGCCGTGACGTCTTACGCGCGGATGTTCTCAGAATCGGTGGCCGTTCACGCTGCCGGCGACCGGGAGCCGTACATCCTGAAGTACGATCTGGACAGTCTGCTGATCCTGGCGTTGGTGCGCCCCAAAGGTCGGACTCATTTCACGTTGGACGACCTGGCCCGCGGGTTTTCGACGGTGGCGAAGATGCTTCGAGGCCGGCGCGAGCGGCTGCCCGTCGCCACGGTGTCGTTCATTGGCGCGAAGTCAAATCGGCTCGAGGGACCGGACGGCGCGGAGCCGACTTTCGAGTCGGTCCTGCGCGTGATGTTCGACGCAGGTTACCGCGGGGACATCTATCCCTCGCTGGTCATGTGGGAGCTGGCGCCGACGGGGGTGTTCGCGAGCTATCCGTTCCCCGAGAGTCTGGACCGAATGCGGCAAGGCGGGTTTTAGGAGAAGGGATCGAGGCATCGAGGGATCGAGGGATCGAGGGAGATAAAGAGAGCATCAAGCCATGCTAGCCGTCCCGATTAGATCGGGACATATCCGCGGGGTCTTGCGCAGTGCAGTCGCTGGTCGCAGATCTTCACCGCCTCGGGATTCACGTCGATGCCGATGAAGCACCGGGCGGTCTTTGAGGCGGCAACAAGGGTTGTGCCGCTGCCGCACATCGGATCCAGTACGACACCGCCCGGCGGACAACACGCTTGAACGAGCAGTTTCAATAATGCGAGCGGTTTTTGCGTGGGATACCCCACACGCTCGTGGGCCATGTTGTTGATCGCGGGTATCTCGATAACGTCCGCGGCCTTCTTGAGTTGGCCCTTCATGCGGTTGCTCGTCGCCGGCACCATCGGCGGGTCGAAGTAGTAGGCATTTGGATCGAGGCAGTAGAAGAGGATGTCGTCGTGCTTGCGTGCGAATCGGCGCGGGGACGAGCCGCCCAGGCCGTACGTCCAGATGAGATGGTTGACGAACCGGTCCGGGCCGAGCAGGTCGTCCAGGAGGCACCGGGCGCGGTGGCTGGTGCGCTGGTCGAGGTGGAGCAGGATGCTCGCGGTGGGCTTGAGCGCCGGGAGCGTGGCTTCGAGGCGGTCGCGGAGCCAGTCGATGAAGTCGTCGAGGCTGGGGAACGAGTCGTCGTAGGAGAGTTCGGCCGGTTCGCACGGCTTGCCCTCGGGCAGGTTTCCCTCGATGTCGGCTCGGAGATCCGATGTACCGGGGTCGGCTCGGAGATCCGACCTACCAGGCTCGGCTCGGAGATCCGACCTACCCCGGGCCACGCCCCGGCGGGGCTTGCCGGTATTGAACGGCGGATCGGCGTAGAGGAGGTCGATGCTCGAAGGCGCCAGCGAACGCGCGAACGTCAGCCAGTCCTCTTGTGCGACCTCATCCATGAATGCTGCTCACGCGGGCTTCACCGGCGCTCGCCCGACCGAGTAGTACGCGAAGCCGAGTTCGTCGAGATGCTGGCGGCGGTAGAGGTTTCGGCCGTCGAAGACGACCTTGCCGTTCATCACCTCGGCCAGGCGGGCGAAGTCCGGGCTCTTGAATTCGTCCCAGTCGGTGCAGATGACCAGCGCGTCGGCGCCCGCGGCGGCCTCGTACATGTCGTCGAAGAGGTCGATGGTCGGGGCCTCGCGCCGGACGTTGGCGTTCGCGACAGGGTCGAACCCGCGGACGGTGCAGCCGTAGCCCAGGGCCCTGCGGGCCAACGTGAGCGCGGGCGCCTCCCTGATGTCGTCGGTGCGGGGCTTGAAGGCGAGCCCCCAGAAGGCCAGCGTCTTGCCGGTGAGGCCCTGTTCGCCGCCGAAATGGCCCAGGATCTTCTTGAAGAAGAGCTCGCGCTGCCGCTGGTTGGTGTCGTGAACGGCCCGGCTGATGTCGGTCTTGATGCCCGCCTGCTCGCCCATCATGATGCACGCGAGCGTGTCCTTGGGGAAGCACGACCCGCCGTAGCCGGGCCCGGGGTAGAGGAAGGCGTGGCCGATGCGGCTGTCCGAGCA
>JACZXL010000171.1:1543-8417 GCA_022571635.1 Planctomycetota bacterium | reverse complement strand
GCCGCCGGGCTCGACCCGGCGTGGGGCCCGCGGTTTGGGCGCCAACGCGCGGACACTTCTGCGCGCGCAAGTTAGATCCGGACAGAGGGTTTAGTTTGCGCGCGCAGATGTGACCGTGGGTGAGGGGTGTCAAGTGGGTGGTCGTTGGTGCTTGGTCGTTGGTCATTGGTGATCGGCGCGAGAAAAGAGGCCCCGCTATAGAGGGGCCAACGGGCCGAACCGCGCGCGCCGAGACCGCCGTTTTCCAAAATGGGCAAAAAAAAGATCACCGCAGCCCGAGGGAAGCAAGACTCACCACTGAGGCACAGAGGGCACAGAGCGGAAGGGATCAACGGAAAACGATCGTTTAGCCGCGAGCCGAAGGCGAGCGCGTGGAGGAAGAAGGCGCCAAGGCATCAAGGGAAGATCAAGGCACGTAGGCACGTAGGCACGTAGGCACGCAGGCACGAAGGCACGAAGGGCCGCGACGCGACAGCAATGGGGTGTGTGCGGATCATTCCCCGTCAGCCCCGGGTTCTGCCCGGTGTCCTTCTTGGTCCGGGGATCGATCCCATGTACGGCACCTACGAGAAAGGCATCCGCCTGCTCACGGACGCCTCGCCAACGATCGCCGACTCGCTAATCTCGTAGATGGCGGTCCTCTATGATCCGGTTCAGGCGGATGGTGACCGGCATCTGGACGATCCCCATATCTTCCCGGATGCGATGAAGCTCACGCTTGCTTCGGAGAACGTGGAGTATAAGGAACTAGTTGCATAAACCTAATGCTTTTACCCTGTCCATCACCGTTTTCAGAAGGTCTTCAAGCTCCTCTTCTGTCGAACACCTGCTTGGGTCTTTCGACTCGACAATTCGCTTCAGTTCCCCCGTGTGTTCTGGTGTAGTTCGTTGAACGTGCTCGATCAGCACGGGTAGCCACCATTTCACTTGTTTGATTTTTTCCTGATACCCATAATCAGGGTCGTCTTTCTTTGCGGTTCTTCCCCCTTTGATACTACTTCCGCGCAGCATGATGATCTGAAAGGTCTGTTGCTCGACATTGCGTTCAAATGCCTCCCAATCATCCACGCGAAAACTAGGTTGGATAAAATGCTCATCTAGTGTGTCTGCAAGCCTATCAACAAGTGAAACCAACTTGTGGCGGTAATACTTACCCACAACTGTTGTTCAAACCCTATTTGATTCAGCGGATTGCTGTCGAACTGCGTCCGTGTTTGTTCACCAAGTGAACGCCCGAATGCTTCGGTGATAAGCTTCACAGTGTGGTCCTTCAACACGATCAGCGAGATTGGATCATTCTTAGCTATATCATTTGCACGATCAGAGATCCATCTCAGAGTGTTGTAAATGAAGTTCTTCCGGCGCTCTGGGCTAAGCTCACGCAACTGTTTGTCGATTCTCACTGGCACTACAATTGACGCAATAGTCAGCACGAGAGCAATTGCTCCTAACAGAATCGCGATTACTGTCCACAGATTGACATCCCATTCAATCACCGCCCAAGATTTCCCCTTAGCCTTGGCGATGACAAGGAACGGGAGGCCGACCGCAAGACAAATGATGAAAAAAACCGCGCTCCTGATGAAGTGATGTCGAAACACTTCCAACAGCACTTCGCGAGTGACCCGAAAGCTGTAAACAACGATTTCCCATGAAGTGACTGTTGGCAGTTTGTCCATGCGCAGAGCTTATCGCGCCTTGCGTCTGGTGCATAATCACCTAGATCGTGGCAACTGGCGCGCTTGCCTGGCGCGCCAAGTCGAACTGTTCGGTGCCTGAACCTTCGCGTTCACGCTTGAGATCCGCCCTCAGGCGATCAGTCGTGCGGGCGGGCGCTCTGGTTGATTGCTTGGGTAATCGCCGCTCCGACGATCAGGATTGTCCCACAAACCACAATGCCGAGAGTACCTATTGCTCGGCGTTGCCTTTCTTCGTCCGAGGTGGTCGAGCCGATACCCCGGGCCGAAACGATTTCGCGGTGATTGTCAACCTGCACATTATTTGCAGCGCGGGCCCAAAGGGCTAGGAAGCAAATGACTCCAGCGACTAACAGTACAACTGGGATAGACGACCGGGTGCGTGGGCGCGGTTTGCTCGGTGGTTTGCGCGGCGGAGGCGTGTATGGTCCTACGCTGGTTGGTCGCACACCCTGTTGACGAGCCCGAGACGTTGCCGCAGCCTCATCGTCGGCCTCGACGATCAACGGATCTACGTCTCGGCCCGTCGTCGCGTCAACACCGTGAACCTCGAATTGCAACGCAACACTCCCGCGCCGATCCGTGGCGATGTTCACCGTCCGTGTGGTGTATTGTATCAAACCCCCCGGCGGGGTGAGGGGGCGAACGGGAAGAGGGGATTGGGCGGAGGTGGCGGGATTTCCCCGTTTAGCGGCCGCTCTCCGAGCGGCGCGGCGGAGCCATAGACGTACCTGCCGCGTTTTCTGCCGTTCAAAGACGCGACCACTGGTCGCGGCTTTACACTCAGTCTTCCAGCGCGGCGATGTCGGCGGGGCTGATGAGGCCGATGGGGGTTTCGTGCGGTTTGCCGTGCTCGGTGATAATCACCGCTTCCAACGGCTTGTGATCGCTGAACATCGCATCGACATCGTCAAGCAGCGCGCTGCGGGCGACGAACGCCACGGAATCCTTGCGGTGATCGGCGGCCACCACCTCCTCGATTGAAACTTCACGCAGGTCAACGTCCAGGCGTCCCGTCTTGGCGTGCTCAGCCATCCAACGGGCCAGCCCATTGGTCGTGAGCAGGCCGACGAATCGTTTGTCCTCGTAGACCGGATACCGTGAATACCCATCGTTGCGAACCAGCTCCAGGACATCAACGAGAGACTGGTCGGCTCGCAACGTCGTCACGGTGCGAACGTACCGTGGACTGACACTCGGCGGCGAGAACATCCGCTGCTCGATCGCTTCGAGCTTCGTGACCGTATCTTCATTGGGCACCGCGAGGTAATAGTCCTGATCGGTGCGGCTATGGACGATGGCGTTGCGCAGCTCGCCGATCTCCAGCAGAAAGTCCACGTACTTGCCCAAGCGTCGGTACCGGCTGGCGGCGATCCGCACCTTGGCGGCGAACGGATGCTTCTGGCGGCGCCCGCGCCGTTCGGCCATTTCAGTCAGCGCGTGATCGATGCGGTTGTACGCAGCTTCGAATCGCTCGACACGATCTTTTTCGGTCATCACAAGAAGGCTACTTCCTTAGGCAAGGCCAGATTGCTCGTGAAGGTGTGTGGAGGAAGAAGAAAAGCACCCTCACCCCGGCCCTCTCCCGGAGGGAGAGGGAGTACGAAGTGAGTCCTTGGAAGACTTGTTGGCTCTTTGGGGTCATGAGTATTTGTTGAGCAACGTCTCAAATCCGCGGCGCCATCGTTCGCCGCCGAGCTGCGAGTCGTGTTGGCGAAGCCGGCGGATGCGAGGGGCGATCCGGTCGGTGTTACGGCCGGTGCGATCGAGTATTTGCAGCATACGCAACTGGGCCGGCCAGTAGTAGACACCGTCTCGCCCTGCGCTGCCGATTCGGCGGTAAATAATCATCGCCTCGGCGTCGCGGTCGCCGGGGAGGTGAAACAGGCACTCCGCCTGACCGAAGACCGCCTCCTGCGCATTGGGGCGCTTCGCCAGCAACTCGTCGTACAGCCGCAGCGCGTCCTCGTACCGCCGGCTGAGCCGATACCCGTCGGCGGCCCGCAAGCGCACGGCGGCCTCATCGCTATCGCCGCGCGTTTTCAGCCAGCGGCCGATCGCTTCGGCCAGCGGCAGCAGTTCGCGCTGGGCCCGCTGGGCGGCCTGCTCATCGCGGCTCACATCGAGCAACTCGGTCACGCGGCTCTGGCGGGCCTTGAGCATCGCCGCCAGCACCGTCCCGGCTTCGTCGGGCGAGACCGCCAACAGTCGGTCAAGTTCACGCGGAACCTCGGCGCTGCGCCCGGCAGCGTAGTAGGCGTCGATGCGCGCCAGCAGCGCTTGGGCCAGCAGCGGGCCGTCCATCGCCGGATCGTCTTCTATCCCGGCCAGCATCACCGCGGCTCGCTGCGGCTCGTCGAGCGCCAGCCACGCTTGGGCCTCATATACCCGCAGGCTTACCCCATAATACCGCAGTGTTCCCGCTCGTGATTCGTTCCCGGCGGAGGTCGCGCCTCGATTGAGCATGGGCCGCACGCGCTCGATCATCGCCAGCAGTTGCCGGTACCGATCCGTGCGATCGACGGGGTTCGTCTGACCACGGGCCCACGTCCGCAGCACGTTGATCCGCATGAACTGGGCGTCCAACCACTGCTCGGCATCCGGGGTTACGGCCCCGAAGTGCGCCAACGCCGAGTCGAAGCGCTGCTCGGTCAGCGCCAGCCGGCCTGCGGTATACCGCCACCGATCGATGCTCTTAAGGTTTTCGTAGCGATCCAGCAGCAGCGCGAGCGCATCGCCCAGCATGGCGCGAACCTCGACGTCCGATGGTGATCGCTGATACAGATCGGCCGCGATGGTCGCTGCGAGTTCGATCGCCCGCTCCGCCTCACGCGCCGTCGCCTGCTCGCGGGCCAGTTGCGTGAACTTCCGCACAGCCAGGAGCCGTTGATCGTCCGCCAGGAGCGCTCGGGCCAGGCCGAAGTCGGCCGCCGCGCGTTGAGCAGTGGTCAGATCGGCTCGGGTCAGAACTTCCTCAAAGAGTTCGATGCCTTGTGATCTGGTTTTTTCATCACCGGCCAGGTGTTGAGCCCGAGCTACCGAGACCAAAGCTGGGAGCTGATTCAGCGGCACGTCGCCGGATGCGGCAAGCGTGAGCCGGGCGAAGACGATCGCCTGCACGGTCGCGCGCGGTACACCGAGATCGCGATCGAGCAGATCGGTGTACGAAGCGAATGCCTCGGCCAGGCGCTGCTCGCGCTGCGGCTGGGGTTCGTTCAGGGCAAGTCCGCGCCGCAGCAGGAACTGCTGGTCGGCAATCAGAATACGGAAGAAAAGATCGTGACCTGAGGCGTAGTGTTGCTGCAGTTGATCCAGGGCCTCCAATCCTGCGGACGGACCATCGCGGACGACCTGGTTCACGACCGCGCCCATGTTGGCCGCAAATTGAGTGGAGGCGTCGATCTTCGAATCCGCGGTGATCTGCCCAAACAGCGCGTCGGCCGCCTCGAACTTGCCGAGCCGAGCCAGCGCCAGCCCGCCGTACAACTGCGCGATGTGTATCGTCACCCCTTCGAGCCGCTCGGCCAAGGGGACAAGAAGCTCCGCAGCCAGCGCGTAAAGCTGTCGGCGGCGATCGGCCTCGTGGTCGTTGAACTCGGCATGTAGGAACGCCCCGATCCCGCGAAAGAACGGAATCCGCCGATCACGTTCCTCATCCGACAGTCTTCGCCGCTTCATCTGCGCGGGGATGGACTTGGCGTAGTCGGTCGTGGATTCGATTTGAAGGATCACGCGCTCGATATCCAGCTCGGCCTCGGCCATCAGCTCGTTGATCTGTCGCGCTACCCGCTGGGCTTGAGCGAGCTGCGATGGCGACGGCAGTCCGAACAGGCGGGTGAGCCCCGAGGCGTCCAACGGCAGCACGACAAACAGCAAATCCGCCGCTTGATCCGCCAGCCAGCCCGGCCGGCGCAGGTCGTCGGTGTACGCACGAATCAGCTCGGCCCGAATCTCCAACACACGTTCCGCATCGGCCAGCCGTTGTGTAACCGAGCGCTGCGGCTCATTGACGAGAATGCGCCGCGCTGTGATCTGATATTGTGCGGCCTCGATGCGATCGACCGGCGGATGCGATGCGATGTACTGTTCCAGGATCTCGCCCAGCCGAAGCTCGCTGAGGCCTCGAAGAAACCGCTGCTGATCGAGTAGATCCTCCAGCGATTGTGCGCTGACGTTTGTCACAACTGCTAAAACGAGCACACAAACCCTGAGGCCCAGGGATACCAAGCCATGGGTCTGCGTCCAGGGAGTGCGATTCTTGTCAAACCGTCGCGTCATCGCTCATCTCGGCTTGGCGAAGGTGAGGTTCGTGTAGCGCGCCCGGGCCGCGGCGTTGAACGCTTCCATCGCGTGCTCCCAGCGCGTCGTGCGCATCGGCTCGACGATGATCGGATGGTCCGAGGCGAACAGTCCGCCCGGCGCGTGCACACTGATCCGCCGCTCGTCGAGAAAGTGGAACAGATCCGCAAACGTGGCCGGCGGACGGTATGGACCGCTCAATTCGATGCTGTACCCGTCGTCGCCGATTTGCGAACTTCGGACGGTGATGCGCAGCGGCTCCTCATCCAGCTCAAACGGATCGAGCACTTGTGCCCCCGGCTGTCGTTGCGGCAAATCCAGCCGGTAGATCTCCTCGCCCAGCTTGAAGTCGGTCACGGTCATGAAGTACATGAGCAGCAGGAATACGACGTCGATCATCGCCACGAGGTTCAATCCGATCCGGGGGCGGTCTCGGCCTCGGCGTTGCCGAAGGCGAGTGTGCTCGATCAGCGTCTCGCCGGCGGCAAAGGTCGGCTGAGGCTGGTTCGGCGCGCTTGACGGGTCACTCGGCACGGCTCACTCCTCCCTCACGACGACCAGATTGACCCGCGCTGCCGCCATTTCGCGCCCCGACTGCAGCGCCGCCGTGGACACGGCCTGCATCACCGGCTCCACCCACCGGTAGTGCGTGCTTGCATCGGCCCGCAGATTGACGCTCAGCCCCGGGTTATTCCGGTACATCGAGGCGAGCCGCGCGGTCATCGCCGCAATGCCGTGCCGATCCGCCGCGTAGGATTGCCCGCCCAATCGGTATTCGAGAATGTCGCCGCCCGGCCTGGGCACCACGTTGACCACCGCCCGCTGTTCGTCCCCGGCCAACTCGCTCATCGGGTCCGTCGGGGCCGGCAGTTGAAGGT
>JACZXL010000171.1:0-1444 GCA_022571635.1 Planctomycetota bacterium | reverse complement strand
GTAGGATTGTCCGCCCAATCGGTATTCGAGAATGTCTCCGCCCGGCCTGGGCACCACGTTGACCACCGCCCGCTGTTCGTCCCCGGCCAACTCGCTCATCGGGTCCGTCGGGGCCGGCAGTTGAAGGTCCACGTTCTCCAGTTCCACGATCTGCGAGACGAGTACGAAGAACACGATCAACAGGAACGTCACGTCGATCATCGGCGTGAGGTTCGCCTCAATTTGGGCCGGGCCTCGCTTGCACGCGATACTCATGATGTCTTCGTGTCAAGAAAAGGAAGCGACGTTCCGCTGGGAACGCGTTCGAACCCGACGACCGGTCGCCGACACGTCACATGGGATCTCGGGTTTCGTGTAACCAGCATCCTTTGGTCTATGCGTTGGTTTTGCCATGAGGCTTGGGCTTGCTCGTCGTCGCCGCTTCGGTTGCGGGCTTCGGTCGAAACTGGTTGAGCAGTTCCTCAGCCCTGAGCGTGGCCTCGGTCGTCAGCTCGTCGATCTTGTTGCGAATGATGGCGTAGCCGGCGAGGGCGGGAATGGCCACCACCAACCCCCAGAAGGTCGTGGTCAGGGCGGTGCCGATTCCGCCGGCCAGCAGCACCGGATCGGCGTTGCCGCCGGCGGCCACGATCGACTGGAACGCCAGGATCATGCCGTAGACGGTCCCGAACAAGCCGATCATCGGGCTCACCTGCCCCAACACGTTGAGGTATTCGATCCGTCGCAGGCGGATCGTCGTCAACTCGTCGGATGTTTGTTCCAAGCTGCGTATGACAGCGCTGAAGCCATGGTTCGCCTGGCGCAGGGCCGCGTGCAATACCTGGCAGAAGAAGCTCTCGTCCCCACGTGTCAGCTCCATCGCCTCTCGATATTTCCCCGCGGCCAATAGGCGCTTTGTTTCGGCGACGACGCCCTCCGGCACGATCGACTTGCGCTGGTTGGTCATGGCCATGTGACCGATCAACCCGATGCTCAACATCGACAGCAGCAGCAGGAACCAGATGATGAAGCTGCCGAGGATCTCGACCGACTTCTCATTGGTCACGGGATTTGTCTTGCGGGCGATGAAGAACATGTCCGCAAAGCTGCTGGCGCCGGCGGATTCGCGTGCGCCGCGGGTGGGGTCGTCGCCCTGGGCCATCGCGACGGCGGTCACAGCGAGCACGCATAACAAGCCGACCAGGACCACAGGCAGCGCCGATCGTATTTGGACGCGGTATTTTCGACTCAACGGTGAGGCCCTCTGTGATCGTGGGGGAGGCCCAGCTCGGTTGTGGGATCATTCATCGAGTGTCCCCAGCCGTCTTCGGGCTCGCTTGAGGACCTCGGGTTGCCCCTGTGCGGTCGCGGTTGCGACGGCCCGTTCCAAGAGGCGCTGCGCCGTACGTGGCTGGCGGTACACCGTTTGGTAGATCGATGCCGTCTCGATCAGGCTCGGCGCGGC
>JACZXL010000362.1 GCA_022571635.1 Planctomycetota bacterium | reverse complement strand
AGCAGGTTGAAGATCGTCGGAAACCCCAGGGCCATGCGCACGGGCATGGCGTGTTTGGCCGCGGGATGATGGTGAATCGCGAAGCAGAAGCAGATGCCCGCTTCTTCGAGACATTTGGCTTGCGTGGCTCGGTCGGCATCCACGTTCACCCCGAGCTGTCGCAAAACCTCAGCTGATCCGCGCCCGGTTCGCGAGCGATTGCCGTGCTTGGCGACTCTCGCGCCCGCGGCGGCGGCAACGAGGGCGGCCACCGTCGAGACGTTGAACGTCTTGGGCGCGCCGCCGGTTCCAGCCGTATCAACGAGCTGCTCCGGATCGAGCTTCGATTCCACGCGGTCAACATGGGCCCGCATGACTCGGGCTGCGCCGAGAAGCTCATCGGCGGTGGGGGTGCGCGTCGCAAGCAGCGCCAACAGCGCACCGATTTCGCCATCATGGGCGTGGCCGGACATGATCGCCTCGAAGGCCTCGGCCGTCCGCTGAGCGTCGAGGGTCTCCCCGGCCAGCAGCAGCTTGAGGTACGGCGTCAGATCGCCCAGCTTGGTCGGTCGTTCAAACTCAGCCGGCGGAGCGCCACCGGAGCCGGTCGACTTCATATTCTGTGGCTGATTCGTGCTCATACGCTCGGCGCCTCAATGTCCCCGGCGACGCATCCTGATACGCTACCACACTTTCCCGAGCCCATTGACCATGTCGATCCTCCTGGCCGAAGCCTACCTGCATCAACTTGATCCGTTCGTGATTGAGTTTCCGGCATCGTGGCAGAACGCTCCTTTCGTCCCGGATGGCATCCGATGGTATGGGCTGTCCTACGTAGCGGGGTTTATCCTGGCGTGGCTCTTCTTTCGCTGGATGGCTGTGACCAAACGCTCCACGCTCCCCTCGGCCGCCGCCGCCGCCGATCTGCTGTTCTACATTATTCTCGGCGTGCTCGTGGGCGGACGGTTGGGGTATGTGGTTTTCTATCAACCAAGCCTATTCCTGGAGTTTACCGGTCATTTCCCATACTGGGGGCTGCTCGCGATCAATACCGGCGGGATGGCCAGCCACGGCGGAATGATCGGCGTGATTCTGGCCTGCTGGTTGTATGCGCACGGTCGTCGCCTCTCATCGCTGCATCTTCTTGACCTCACGGTCTTGGCGGCGCCGGCGGGACTCGGCCTGGGACGGCTGGCGAACTTCGTCAACGCGGAACTTTGGGGTAAGGCGCTGCCGACGTCGATGCAGTCGTATCCGCCGAGCCAACCGGCGGTCCAACCGCCCTGGTGGAGTGTGAAGTACCCCGAAGAGATTCTGCAATGGAATCCGGCGGTTGAGATTGATATGGATCGCCTGCTGGAAATAGATCAACTGAAGTCAAGTCTCGGAGGTGACACGAGTTTCTACCAGAATGTCGTCGAAGCGGTGAGGCAGGGCGATCAGGCCGTGATCGGGGTCGTTGAACCGCTGCTGACGGCGTATTACCCGTCACAGATCATTCAGGCGATCACCGACGGGCCGATTCTCTTGGCGGTCCTGGCGCTGATCTGGTTGCGCCCGCGCAAGCCGGGGGTGATTGGTGCGGTCTTCCTCATCGCCTACGGCGTCATGCGAATCGTCACGGAGCGTTACCGCCAGCCGGATGAAGGCGTCGCGCTGCTCCTTGGGGCGCTTTCGCGCGGCCAAGTGCTCAGCATCTTCATGGTCGTGGCCGGGATTGCGGCGCTGATACTCTGCCAGCGCCGCAAAGTTGAGCGCATAAGCGGATTGCTGCGCCAGCCGGCGGAATCATGATCGTACGGGCGCCGCGGTCAGATCCGTCCATTGCACGACAAGGTTCTCCAGCAGCACCTTCATGTTCACGTGTGATTCGAGCTGCCACTCAGCCTCGCGCAGCAGGTCGATGACGCGCAGCCAATGCTCAGGATCGTCGCCATGCTCAGCGTCTTGGGCGAGCTGTCGACGTGCATGCGCCGCCAACATCGTCAGAAGATGCTTCACGCCGTCCTTGTTCGCGGCGTCCTTCGAGGCGTTCTCGTGCTGATCGACCCAAGCCGACGCAAACGATTCGACAAGCTCGGCGAGGGTTTGCCCCATTTGGGCTGGATACCGCCCCTCCGCCAGAT
>JACZXL010000170.1 GCA_022571635.1 Planctomycetota bacterium | reverse complement strand
GGGTGATGGACCGGGACCTTCAGCGTCAGGTCAGCCTTCTGATCTGACTGATCGGAGCGGCGGTGAAAACCGCAACGAGACCTTCACCGGCCGATCTTATGGGTCGATATCCGAATATCCGGACCAGGGGCGGCCCGCGCGCATGGGTGGCGAACGGTCGTGTATTCAAAGATCAACAGAGGAAAGCACCATGGACGAGATGCGTAATCTCACCGGCGATATCCTGCTCGAGGCAGGCACCAACGAGTTTGAAGTGCTGGTATTTCGTCTCGGCGATCAGAGCTTCGGGGTCAACGTCGCGAAGGTTCGAGAGGTTCTTCAGCCGCTGCCGGTCGTCCAAATCCCGCACAAGCATCCTTCGGTCGTTGGGTTTATCCATATGCGCGGAACGACGCTGACGCTGATAGACTTGAGGGCCCACTTGTCCGCCGAGAAGATAGCGACCTCCGATGGAAGTGAAGGCACGATCATCATCACCGAGTTCAACGCGGTGCGCATTGGGTTTCTTGTGACCGAGGTGGAGCGGATTCATCGGTTGAGTTGGTCGAAGTTGTTGCCGATCCCGTCGCTGACTTTCGGCAATACTGAAGGCCGCAAAATCGGCTGCACGACGGGCGCGCTGGATATTGACGGCCGGCTGATCCTGATGGTTGACTTCGAGTCGGTCGCTGACGCAATCCTGATGCAGGATAAGTTGAAGATACGGTCGGTTGACAATCCACTCGGCGTGGACCGCCGCTCGAAGCGGGTGATTATCGCGGAGGACTCGCCGTTCATGCGCAATCAACTGGGGCGGATCATGCTCGCTTCGGGCTACGAACGAACGGAGCTCTATAGTGACGGGCAGGCGGCGTGGGAGGCGATTTCCTCAGACAAGGGCGGACCGATCGACGCCGTCGTCAGCGACATCGAGATGCCGCGGATAGATGGGCTTCATCTAACGAAGTTGATCAAGGCAAGCCCGAAGTATCGGCACATCCCCGTGGTGCTGTTCAGCTCGTTGATCAGCAAGGACAACGCCAACAAGGGCCTGCAGGTCGGCGCGACCGTTCAGATTCCCAAGCCCGACCTGCCCGAGATGGTCCAGTTGGTGGACCGCATCATCAGCGGCGAGGTGGTGGATCAGACGACCCTGGGCGAGATCGCCCTGCAGTCGGCCTAGGCTCTGTCTGATAGATCACCAGGTTGCGCTCATTGCTTGGTGGGACGGGCTTCCAGCCCGTCCGTTTGACTGTCTCAGACGGGCAAGTCTCCATAGGCGACTCGCCGAGGCGAGATGCCCGTCCCACTATCCATCAGACAGACCCTAGCCGAAAGGCCGAAACTGAGGCGCGCGAGCATGAGCCTATGACGTTCCGTCGCTGTCGGCGGCGCTCTTTTTCTCGGCGTCGATGCGTTCCTGAGCGTCATCCTTGGATAGGCGCGTGACCTTTTCAATAACGACCGGCTCAGTTGGGAGGTTTGCGAAGCGCCCCTTTCTCGTCGTCGCAACGTCTCGGATTGCCTCAACAACCTTCATGCCTGTGACAACTTTGCCGAAGACCGCGTAGCCTGCGCCGTCGCGTGGTTGATCGAGCCCGTAGTTATCCTTCACGTTGATGAAGAACTGGCCGGTGGCGGAATCGGGCTGCCGCGGGAGCCGAGCCATGGCAATGCTGCCGCGCACATTCTTCAAGCCGTTCTTCCATTCGTTCTTGATCGGCGGGTCGGTCGGCTTCTTTTGCATATCTTCGGTGAAGCCGCCGCCTTGGATCATGAAGGTGCTCATGACCCGATGGAAGATCGTGCCGTCGTAAAACTCCTTGTCTGTATATGACAGGAAGTTCTTCACGCTGATCGGCGCCTTTTCGCGATTGAGCTCCAGGACCATCTCACCCAAGCTGGTCTTCATGAGCACATAGACGAGCGGTGCGGTGTCGTCGTCCGGCCTCGTTTGTGCAGGCTTGGTGGTCGGCGGCTCGGCGGGTTTCGTATCCTGAGCGGCGAAACACGAGCCGCCGGCCAGGAGCGAAGCGCATAACACGAGCGCACCGTAGGGTGAGCAAGACGAGCCGGGCGGTACTACACAAGTCATGGGGGAGTCTCCTTAGCGGTCCGAGTTGTGTTGCCAACGGCGCTGGCGAAGGCCGGCCCATCATATACGGCGTGCGGGTCGCGTGCATCCTCGCCGGCACGGTACGATCCGATACCGGCAGAACGCTACAATCCCTGCCCGTTGAGGTCCAGACTCTATGACGCCGGATGAATTCGTTTCGTTTTTCGGCCAGGTCAAGGCATCGGCGATCCTGCGCACGCCGAGCGCTGAGGCGGCTGCGCCCGCGATGGAAGCGGCGCTGCGCGGCGGATTCAAAGTCATCGAGTTCACGCTGACGATACCCAACGCCCTCGAGCTGATTCAGGAGTTTTCACAACGACCGGGCGTTGTCGTTGGTGCGGGAACTGTCCTGACCACGCAAGACGCGGAAGCGGCGGTGAAGGCGGGGGCGACATGCCTCGTTTCGCCGGTCGTGGATGAGGCGGTCATTGACGCAGCCAAGTCACTGGATGTGGCGATGATGCCGGGGACGCACACGCCGACGGAGATGTTGCGGGCCCACCGCGCCGGCGGGCAGCTTCAAAAGCTCTTCCCTGCGCCGGGCTTGGGCGCACCATACGTGAAGGCGTGTCTGGGGCCGATGCCGTTCCTCAAAATCGTGCCGACCAACGGCGTCGATGCCAACAACGTTGCGGAGTATCTGGCCGCCGGCGCGTTCGCGATTGGATTTGTAGCGCCGCTCTTTGACGCGGCAGCAATGGCAGCGGGCGAATTCGATCGTATTGAAGAGCGGGCAAGCGGATTGATCGCTGCCGTTGGCCACGCGCGGTGAGCACGGACGCGTCATCCTCACCACTTGCCGTGGCGCGCGTCATCGCGTCGGACATCAAGCTCGCACACAGTGTCTTTGCGATGCCGTTTGCGATTTTAGCGGCGTTCATGGCGGCGCGGCCGGGTGAGGCGACGATCGACTGGCGTAAATTTGTCGGGCAACTTGCGCTCATCGTCGCGGCGATGGTGTTGGCCCGGACCGTGGCCATGTTGGCCAACCGGCTTCTTGACCGAAGGATCGACCAGGCCAATCCGCGCACCGCACAGCGAGCCATTCCGAGCGGGCGACTATCCGCGGGCACAGCGCTGGCTGTGCTGGCGGCGTGCACGGGTGGGTTCGTGCTCGTCTGCGCCGGCTTCGGCGTGTTGTACGCAAACTGGTGGCCCGCAATCTTGGCGCTGCCCGTCCTCGGCTGGATCAGCGCGTACCCACTACTGAAGCGGTTCACCTGGCTGTCGCATCTTTATTTGGGCTCGTCGCTGGCGATCAGTCCCCTCGCGGCGGCGATCGCGATCGAACCGCTTGCATTGACCACCCAGCCGGCGCTCTGGCTGCTGGCGGGGATGGTGCTGTGCTGGGTGGCGGGGTTTGACATCATCTACGCGCTGCAGGATGTCGAGGTCGATCGGCAGCAGGGACTTTCAAGCATCCCTGCGAAACTCGGATCGCGCGGGGCGATGTGGGCAAGTCGATTCCTTCATGTGGTGGCAGTTGCGTGTTTGGTAGGGGTGCTGCTCAGTGACGCGCGCTTGCGCTACGCCTTCGGCGCGGGCGTCGCGCTCGTGACGATCCTGCTGATCTATGAACACTTGACCGTCGCCCGCTGGGGAACGAGCAAGATCGCGATGGCGTTCTTCACCCTCAACGGTGTGATAAGCTGCGTGCTCGGGGCGATGGGGATTGTCGATGTCCTCACGGCCTAGGCGACGAAGCACGATGGAATGAATCTCGGGAGGTTGCCATGAAAAAGCTCATCAAAATGGTTGCGGTTCTCTTGATTCTACTTGTGCTCGCGACGGTCGCGGTTGCGCTTTACATTGACACGATCGCCAAGACCGCGATCGAGCGCGGCGCAACGTATGCGCTTGGCGTCGAGACGACCCTGGGCAGCGCCGATGTCGGCCTCCTGAGCGGGACGTTCTCCATGGGGGATCTGACGGTCGCCAATCCAGCTGGGTTCGAGAGCCCCTATTTCACGCACCTTGGCCAAGGCGATGTCAAAGTAGCGCTCAAAACATTGCGCCAAGAGACGGTTGAGCTTCCGACGCTCACGCTTACGGATCTGGAAATTTATCTGGATAAGAAAGAAGGCAAAGCCAACTACGATGTGATCCTCGAGAACCTGAAGCGATTTGAATCGCAGGAGAATGCTCAAGACGACGCAGGGGGCAAGAAGTTCATCATCGAGGAGGTCTTGATCAAGAACATCATGGTTCACGTTCAGCTGTTACCGCTGGGAGGCGATTTAACGAAGCTGGATGTGCCGATCGACGAGGTTCGACTGCACGACGTCGGCTCGGATACCGACGGCAGCGTGCTGATGTCCGAACTGACCAGCGTGATAATCAAGGCGGTGCTGGCCGCGATCGTGCAAAAAGGCGGCGGCCTTATTCCGAGCGATATCTTGGGCGATCTGGGGCAGGGATTGGGCTCGCTGGCGGAGATGGGTCTTGATGCTGCGACCGGTCTTGGTGACCGAATCAAGGACGCAGGCGGAGGACTTGATGAAGTCACCGAAGGCATCGGCGACGGACTCGGCGGGCTGTTGGGGGGAGACAAGAAGAAGGACAATGAGGACGGCTGATCGCGCCGGGTGACATGCTTCATTCGCCCAGCGGTGAAGCATGTCTTGCGGGTGCCACGCACAGCGCAGTCGTGCGTGCGGCCTGCACTAACAACGCATGCACTGCACCCCATTGGGACATGGCATGGCGCTTGTGAGCGCAACGAAGAGGCCCCCGGTGTAGTCACCGGGGGCTAAATGGTAGGAACGATCTCTTGTTATCGGGCGAGCGAACCCATCGGATCCCATGGCGGCAGGACGATCGGCTCCAGCTCCAGCGCTTCCTGCAATTCCGGGGGTAGATAGCTCTTGCGAGCGGCGATCTCGAACATGTACTCGCCGAACCACGAATCGTTCATAACGAAGAAGCCCTTCTTGCCGTTCTCATCACCCCAACTGTTCTCGACGCGCCACCGCCGCGGCTTTCCATCCACGACGTCCACGCCGGTGAACAGCATCGCGTGGGTCATCACCGTTTGGTGATACAGCAGCCGATCCGACTTGGTCAGATCAAAGGGCGTGTCGTAAAGATTCTTGTAATCAAAAAGCTCGGCGTCCCATATCCCCAGGTCGCGGCGCATCATCTTGCCCACGTCGCAGCCGAACCACACCGGCTCGCCGTCGGTGATAGTGCGCATGGCGATGTCTTTCATGACGTCCATCTCGACGTTGAGGTACTTGACGATCTGGCCGCCGACCACGTTCCCGAGATGTTGGACGGTGAACGTCTTGCCGAACGGGCTCGTCTCGCGCGGATCGTTCACCATGCACACGTACTCGTCGATGGGCAGCGTAATGTAGTTTTCGGCGAACTGCTGTGGCGTGAGCTTCCCGTCGCGATTGAACTTCTTGTCTTTGTCGTTCCATTGCCAATCAAAGCTTGTCGGCGGCGTACCAAGGTGCATCGACAGGATTCGGTAAATGACCTTGAGCACATCGTGCTTCGCGGCGCGGGCGGCCTCCATCGGAGCGCCGCTTGCGCGTAAGTCCCGAAGCTGCATCGCCGCTTCGCGCAGCTTCGCGATCAAGATGCTGTTCATGCGCGCGGTGTTCGAGGAGCTCTCGGTCTCGGGCATGAACGCTTGGGGCGCCAGCCCGTGCTTCTTGACGACGTTGACGAACATGTTCCATTGCCCGCCGTCATCGACCGGATGCCCCAGCAGAAAGGCGACGGTGCGGTCGTCAATGGGCTGATCGGCGGTCTCGATGATCGCTTCGAGGAAGTAGTTGGCCCGTTCGAGCTTGTCCCAGAACAGCGTGTAGTTCTGGCTGAATTGGAAGTCTTTGAGGTTCATCTTCTTCATCGCGCCGACGCGGAACAGGTTCAGGCCGGCGAACATCCAACACCGGCCGGACTTCTTCTGGTTCGTGACCTCCCAGTCGTCGAGCAGATTCGAGAAGGTGTGATCGGTGCTCGTGATGACCGCGCGGTTCAGCGCAATGTCGTCCACCGTCGTCTGTGTGACCGCATTCTGCGCGAGTTTGTAGGCCGGTTTGTCGCCAAAGTCGGCCTGGAAGCTTTGCAGCCGCTCGGTCGTGAGCTCGCCGGCGCTTGGCGTCGTCGTCGCGGGCATCTCAGGTTTTGGTTCAGCGAGCATGGGTGAACTGGACATCAGGTGTTCCTCAGATAAATCTCTTACATTTGCGAAAGGCCATCAGGCTTGGCAGATCATAGCCTGCATATCGACGAGTCGGCGCTCTTCTAAACGGAAGGTTTCTCCATGCGCGGGAAGAGCGCCAGTTTCTGTATGGAGGCGCCGCTTTGCAAACCGCCCCAACTCGTCAGCTCCTGAAGCTTGCCGGCCATGGGGTCGATCGATTGGTTCAGCGATGCCCAAAGCTGCTCAATTCTCTCGGGCATGACCGCCCACAACAGCAGCGACGCGATGCGCAGCGCCTCGCAGCACTGGTACAGGATCGCCCCCAGCTCATCTCGCCTCGACTCGTCCTTGGCGAGCTTGTACGGCTCGGTGAGGTTGATGAACGCGTCAATCTTGCGGACGAGGCCGACCGCGGCGCCGATTGATCCGCTCAGGTCGAGTTTTTCCATCGCCGCCCGGGATTCAGCGACGGTTCGCTGACAGATCACAGGCCAATCGTGGTCGGCGATCCGGCGGGGCGAGCCGCCATCGGTCTCTGCGGGCACGGCTCCGTCGAAGTACTTGCCGATCATGGCCGCGACCCGGCTGGCGCAGTTGCCGACGGTGTTGACGAGGTCCGTGGTGTAGATGTCGTGGAAGTGTTTATCGCTGAAGTCAGCGTCCGTCGCCCCGAGCGGGCCCTGCGTCGCCATGTAGTACCGCCACGCATCGAGCCCGTAGGCATCGACATACTTCTGGATCGTCGGCAAGTCGATGAAGTTGCCCAGCGACTTGCTCATCTTCTGGCCTTCACGAATCCAGAAACTATGAGCGTAGATGCAGCGGGGAAGCGGCAGGTCAAGGGCCATAAGGATGGCGGGCCAAATCACCGCATGGAACCAGAGGATCTCCTTGCCGATGACGTGGTAGTCCGGAGGCCAGTATTTGCCGCGCTGGGCAAAGGCGTCACTGTCGGGTTCGCCGAGCCCCAGGGCAGTGACGTAGTTCATCAGCGCGTCGATCCAGACGTAGATCACGTGCTTGGGATCGTTCGGCATGGGCACGCCCCACGTGAAATTCGTGCGGCTGATGGGGACGTCCGCAAGCCCCTCGCGCAGTCGGCCGAGCACTTCGTTGCGCCGCGCCTGGGGGCGAACGAAGTCTTGTTGCTCGTCAAAGAGCTTCTCGAGCCGCTCTTGGAAGGCACTGAGACGGAAGTAGTAGTTGCTCTCTTTAGCGCGAACCAGTGGTTTGTGGTTCACAGGGGATTTGTACCCCAGCTCCTTGGCCTTGTTCTGGGGGATGTACTCCTCCTGGCCTTCGTCGTACCAGCCTTCGAACTGGCCGAGATAGACGACGCCGGCGTCGACAAGCCTCTGGACGAAATTCTGCACCTGCCGGGTATGGCGCGGCTCGGTCGTTCGGATGAAATCGTCGTTGGTGGAACCCAGCAACGGGAGAATTCGTTGAAACTCCGCAGCATTGTCGTCGGCAAGCTGCTGGGGGGTGATGCCCTGAGCGCAGGCGACCTTCTCGATCCGCACCCCATGCTCGTCGGTGCCGGTAAGGAAAAAGACGTCACGGCCGGCAAATCGCATGAACCGCGCGTACACGTCGCAAACAGTGGTCGTGTACGCGTGCCCGATATGCGGCTTGTCGTTGACGTAGTAAATGGGGGTGGTGATGTAGGACACGTCGCGGGCCATGGGCCGCCATTGTAGGGTGGCCTGGGGAACGTCGCGGTCGCCGGTTGCGTACAAACGGTGGCGTGCCCCAGCTAAGAGGTGGGGTCCTTGGCGAGCTCGGGGGTGGCGGTCTGCGGCCAGGCGACACGGGATTGCCAGCCGTTGACAAGTGATGGATCATGTGGGTTTGCGGACCTTGTGTATCTGGAACAATTCGTGGATCGGGAAGAATTCGAGAAACTGGCCCTGTCGCACCTGGATGCCGTGTACCGCATGGCGATCCAGTTGGTGCGTCACCCGGACGAGGCGTCGGATCTCGTGCAGGAGACGTACCTCAAGGCCCTGCGGGTCGCAGAGCGGTTCGAGGAGCGGGGTGGGGGCATTCGGCCGTGGCTGTTCAAGATCCTCCACAACGTCTTCTATACGCGTCTGGCCAAGAGCAAGCGTCAGCCTCTGGCCGTCGAGGAGCTCCACGGCGCCGCTGACGAGGGGCCCGCGCCGGACGAGCCCTCGCCCGCCTGGAATCTCGAAAGC
>JACZXL010000169.1 GCA_022571635.1 Planctomycetota bacterium | reverse complement strand
GCCGATGATGGAGCATGCGGACAGGGCGCTGAAGCTGTACCAATCGTGCTCGAGCTTCGACGAAGGTGGGATCGGTCTGTTGACGGCCTGGCAAGGCGAGATTGACATGCGCCGCGCACGATTGCTGGCCGCGAAGCTTCAGTTCGATGCCGCCGAAGACCTGCTGCGTCATGCGCTCGATCGCGACGGCCGCAACGAGGCGTTCTGCCAAAGCCTGGCCTGGGTGTTGCGGGCGCAACTGCGCGTTGACGACGCCCTCGACTACTACGCCAAAATCCTCACCGAGCAGATGACCTACAACAACATGCTCGACGACTTCGTGGTTCTGTGTCGCCAAGAGGGATTGTTCGCCCAGGCCGTCGACGTCTGTCGAAAGCGCCTGGAGCGAGAACCTGAGCACCTACGCACGATGCGCTGGTTGTCGCTACTGCTCATTGATTCGGATCGTGTCCAAGAAGGTGTCGACCTTATTCGCGAGACGCTTCTGATCGATCCCGACAACGCGTCCGCATACTCAGCCTTGGCGTCCGCGCTCATCAGGCTGGGGGAACACGACGAGGCGTGTCAGTCGATGCTCAAGGCGATTGAATTGGACCCTCGAAATTTTCGCCTGCACCTGCAAATAGCTGAGCTGCTGGAGACACTGGGCCGAGGCGAAGAAGCGGCAGCGCATCACGACCGAGCCCAGGAACTCCAGAAGTAGGCCACAGATGAACACGGATGAACACGGATAGGGTAGAAGCGCGAAAACCCCCGAAGCCGGACCTGACGAGCGAGCGCTAGCGAGCGAGGAAGGTCCGGGTACGTGGTTCTCAGTTGTCGGCTGTCGTCAGTCCCAGCGAGCCGCGGCGTCCCCGCCAGCGGCTTTGATGGGTACTGCCAAAGGCGTCTGCGATTGCGCGGTGGATCGGTTTGCGCAATTCGGCCGAGACCGCTCGCGGGGACGCGGCGGCTCGCTGGCGACGCCACGATGCCTTGATGCCTTCTTCTTCGCCTACCCCCAATTTCCGAGGAGGATGAGCAAGTCCTTTACGCCGACAGTGCAGCCACCGTCGAGGTCGGCTGGGCAAACGTTGCAAACGGGGCAGGGCCCCCACGACCCGAGCAGAATGAGCAAGTCCTTGACGCCCACGGATCCATCGCCGTTGAGGTCGCCGGGAATCGGATCGCCGAGTTGGAGGAACTTGGCGATGGCGGGCACGCCGGGCGAGTTGAGGATAAACAGCATGTAGTAGCCCGGGGGCGCGTTGTTGGCGTTGGGCGGTCCAAGCGCGATCAACCGATCCTCGGCCGCGACCGTGAAGTCGATCTCCACGAACCGCTGCGTGTAGTTGCCGGAATGGGTCACAGCCGAGGTTGCGATGAGGGCCACGGATTCAATCTCGGCCGCCTGGGGCGTGTCGATGGTGAACGGCTGTCCATAGCCGATGCGGATCGGAGCGGCCGTGATCAGCGGTCGTGGCCCGCGGAACAGATAAGCGGGCTTATAGATTTCGGCCCAGAACGCGCTTGGTCCGGAATTCTGCCCGGCAACCAGAACTCGCCCATCCGCCAGCAGCACGGTTGTGGCGTGGTACATTCGCGGATAAACATGTGGCGGCAATTCGGTCCATGTCTCCGTTTTCGGATCGAACAGTTCGGGAATGAGCACGGGGTTGCCGAACAGTCCATCCGTGCCCCCGCCGACGACAAGGATGGTTTTGTTCGGCAGGATGAGCGCATCGGCGTGTCCGCGGGGGTGATTCATCGACCCTGTCCATTGCCATTGGGGCGTCGGCTGGGAGAAGTCGATGATCTCGCACGTTCCCGTCACGGGGAAGCCGCCGCCGATGATCAGTATTTGATCGGTGCGTCCGGGAATGAGCACACTTGTTCCATTGCCCCGCCCGCCGAGGTTCGAGTGATCGACAAATTGCCAGAGGCCGGCTTCCGGATCGAACGTGAAGGTTGCCACTTCCGGGCCGACGTGGGCGATCTTTCCCGAAGTCAACAGATGCAGTCGTGGATACAACTGCACGAAGCGCTCGCCTCCGGGGACGACCTCGAGCCCGCGGCCAGGCGTGAACACTTCCATCACAGGCGTGAGCAGGCACGCGAGGTCGAGTCCCGAGAGAATCAGCACTCGTCCATCGCCGAGCGTGATGTTCGTGGGGTACCACCGCCCCTCGCTCATGTCGCCGACCTGGGTCCACGTCTGTGTGAACGAATCAAACGTGTTGGTAACGGCGCGCCCCTGGAACTGGCAGTCGTAATCAGTTCCGCCCGTCACGAATAGTGAACCATCGGGAAGGAAGGACTGGCCGCTACAGAAGATGTCGGTGTTCATATTCACGACGCTGAACTGTTCCGTGACGGGGTCCCACAGACGGGCTCGCGAGCCGTCCGTGTCACCGGGGTAGGAATAGTGCAGCACCTCACCGGTGGGCATGACCGCAGCGTGGATCGCGATCACATCCCAAAGCATCGGCGGCTGCCACTCCCCGCCGGAGCCGGGATCACCGGCCGGCAGCGCCACTTCACCTACGGATCGCTTCCCATGAGGACGGGACGACACGACCGCTGCGCGCCCGGTGTCGTTGAAACCGTCGCCGGACATATCGGGAGCCCGCTGAGGTGCGGCCTGGGTTGTGGCATACACCGATACCGTCGGCAGAAGAACGCCGATCAAGGTGATCGTCGCCATCGCGATTGTCCGTTTGTGTTGTTCAGCCATGTCGGGGAACCTCCAGCAAGACCGGGCCAAGGCGCTTGCTCCACGCCCGGCTCTATAGATGGATCATAGGGATTTGGCAGGCTCAAAGCCTGGCCTACGGCTGGCTGCTGATGCCACGACGCCACGACGCCATGATGCCCTTCAGGAACACGGCCCCCAGGCGCCCAGCAAGAAGAGCAGGTCCTTCACGCCAACGTCGCCGGTGTCGTCGAAGTCGGCGGGACAATCGCCCTGCTTCGGGCACGGCCCCCAGGCGCCCAGCAAGACGAGCAGATCCTTCACGCCAACGTCGCCGCTGTTGTCGAAGTCCGCCGGGCATGGTTCAGGAAGCGGCGGCGAATCGTTGAGCAGCACCGTGACCGAACCGCCCGTCTTGCCGTCATCGGTGTTGGCGGTGACGATGTCCGGCAGCTCGTCCGCATTGAAGTCCGCGCTGGCTACGAAATTCGGATCGGCGTTCACGCTGAACTCCAACGGCAACTGGAACTCCACTTCCCCGATGCCCGAGGTGATGTTGGTCAGCACCTGCACCACTGGGTCCATCGCCTCGTTATCCGCTGCGATTACCAGATCAGGGTCGCCATCCCCATCCAGATCAACGGCGTCGATCGACCGTGGCGTTGTGCCAACACCTATTTCGATCGCTGGGCCGAACGTCCCATCACCCTGGTTCAGCAGAACCGACACCGTCGCATCAGCGCCGTTGACCACCACCACATCGCCGAACGTATCGCCATCAATATCGGCGATGGCGAGCTGCCGCGGATCGGTCCCGACCGGATAGTTCACCGCGGGCGCAAAGCTGCCGTCGCCGTTATTGAGGATCACGAACACCGAACCGTTGAGCGGCCCTCCCTTGGCCATCACCGTATTATTGATGCCCACTATATCCACGTCCTTGTCGTTGTCGATGTCCCCCGGATCGACGTCCAGGGGAAGCGTTCCTCCCGCCGGCAGCATCGGCCCCTTGGTGAAGCCGCCGATTCCGTCGCCAAAGAGCACCCACACATTGTCATCCAGTGCATTGGCGACCACCAGATCAGTGTTCTCGTCCATATTGAAGTCAGCCGAAGCGACGGCGCTCGGCGCTTGGCCGACATCTTCCGGGGGCCCCGGAATAAACGAGCCGTTGCCGTCGCCCAAGAGGATCGAAAGCTGATTGTCGCCGGCGTTTGATACCGCAAGATCGACGAAGGCATCGTCATTGAAGAATCCGGCGGTGATGTCGCTGGGGATGTTTCCCACGGGGATCAACGCGCCCGCTTCCAGGCCGTTCCAATCTCCGGTCTTGTCGTCGTTGCCTTGGTTGAGGAAGACCTGAACGTTGCCGTTTGCCTGGGATATCGATCCCGGGATGACCACACATAAATCCTGGGTGTCGTTGCCGGTTGCATCGAACGAACCAACCGCCTCGACCGTGGCCTCACCGAACGCGGGGAACTCCTGCGGCTCCTCAAACCCGATGGGCCCGGCTACAGCATCAAAGAGGTATGCCGAACCGGAGGCGGAGCCGTTATCGTCGTCCAATAGGGCTCCGACGATGGCGGTGGGGCCGCTGATCGCGACCGAGTTGCCGAACCGGTCGTCCGCCGCACCGTCGTTGGGCAGGAGCTTGGTGATTTGTTGGCCCGTGGTGGTGTCGAAGAGGTAGGCGGCGCCGGATGAGTTGCCGTTGTCGTCGTGGAAGGGAGACCCGACGATGGCGGTGGCGCCGTTGATCGCGACGGAGATGCCGAACTCGTCTTGCACCGCGCCGTCTTCGGCCAGGAGCTTGAAGAGCTGCGTGGGGTTCGCAGGGTCAGAGATGTCGAAGACGTAGACGGAACCGACGTCGACGACGTTGACGTCGTTGTCCAGCGGGGTCCCGATGATGGTGACTGGCTTTCCGGGGGGGCCGCCGATCGCGACGGACCAGCCGAAGTTGTCGCCGCCCGAGCCATCGTTAGGGAGGAGTTTGACGATCTGAGCGCCCGTGGTGATATCAAACAGGTACGCTGAGCCGGAATCGGTACCGATGTCGTCGTTGGCGTAGGCCCCGACGATGGCGATGGAACCGCTGATCGCGACGGAGCGGCCGAACCGGTCTCCCGCCGCGCCGTCGTTGGCCAGGAGCTTGAACAGCTGGACGGGGTTCTCGGGGTCAGAGAGGTCGAAGAGGTAGGCCGAGCCGGAGTTGCAGAAGGGATCACCCGGACAGGCGTCGTCGTCCAGGTAGGCCCCGACGATGGCGGTGGCACCGCTGATCGCGACGGAGCGGCCGAACCGGTCGCCCGACGCGCCGTCATCTGGCAGGAGCTTGAAGAGTTGCTGGCCCGTTGTGGTGTCGAAGAGGTACGCCGAGCCGGAGCTGCTGCCGAAGTCGTCGTTGCGGTGGGCTCCCACGATGGCGGTCTCCCCGCTGATCCCGACGGAGATGCCGAACTCGTCCTGCTGCGCGGCGTCGTTGGGCAGGAGCTTGAAGAGTTGATCGCCGAGGTCGGCGTAGGCCGGAGCGGTGCTCAGGACTGATGCTGCTACGGCAAGAAGAACTGGTGTGAGATATCTCATGTCGGTCTCCCAGGTATCAGCAGATGCACGGTGTTGGCGATGCTACAGGCACGGCCCCCAGGCACCCAGCAAGAAGAGCAGATCCTTCACGCCAACGTCGCCGTCAAGGTCGAGGTCAGCTAGACAGCATCCCTTTGCGCACGGACCCCAGCTACCAAGGAGCCCGAGTAGGTCTTTTACGCCAACAGCGCCATCACCGTTCAGATCGGCAAAGGTGACTTGGTCAGCTGGATCGAACTGATACTCGTACGCGCCCATGTCCACGACTACCGGCACGCCGCAGCCGGGATCGAAGTCGGCTTCGTCAGCGTTGAAGCGTGGATTGCCATCCAGATCGACGGGGAACAGTTCGCACAGAACGCCATCCTCGTCATAGTCGTTCTCGTCCAGCGGCACGTACCAGTTGTGACCGGCGTCGATACACGGCGACCCCGGCGAGAGGTGAAGATCGTCATCTTCGGTTCCCGGGATTCCATCGGGTCCGTCGGGATCGACAAAAAGAGGATCATCACCGATGTTGCCGATCCCGCCGAGCGTGTCAGTCCAACCTTCAACGCAGCAGTAGTTCACGTCCACGGTGCCACCGGCGTCCAAAAAGACCTGGGTTGATTCATTCACTTCTCCACCGGCATCGTTCCCCCACAGAATGCAGTTTGCCAAGGACGCGGTTCCATTTTCCCCGATCACAGCCACACCGCCCCCATCGAGGGAAGCAGAGTTGCTCACCATTGTACAGTTCTCGAAGGTCGGCCCACTGTCGGTAACAAAGGCGGCGCCACCCCGCTCTGTGGCATTACCCGCCAGGAGGCAAGCAAAGAATTCAGGAGTAGCGCCGTGAGAGATGTAGATGGCACCACCCTCGTCAACCGCAGAATTATTAATGAACCGGCAATTGAAAAACGTTGGGGCGCCGTACGCACATCCGACGGCGCCGCCTTCTCGGTCCACACTGTTGGAGATGAAGTCACAATTAATGACCTGGGAATCGCCTCCGTTGATGAACAGGGCCCCAGACCCTACTAGCGCTGAGTTTCCACGGAAGACACAGTCGAGGAAGGTACCCTCACTGAGGTGGTCATAGATATGTACAGCGCCCCCTCGCAACAGAGGGCCACCGTCGGCAACGTTCTCTTCGAATACGCAGGCTGTATACTGGAATGAACTCCTGTATTCGTAGACGGCCGTCGAGCTGTTTCCTGTGAACGTACAGTTGGTGTAGGCACTTATGGGTCTGTTATTGTAGATTGCGCCCCCCTGGCCGATGTTGTTCGTGAAAGCACAGTCGGTGAAAGTGAGTTCTGACCCCAGCGCGTTGTACAGGGCGCCGCCGTCGTCGGCAGTGTTACTGTCAAACACGCAGTCTGAGAATGTATGCAGCCCGTTTGCGGTATAGACCGCCCCACCTTGGAACGGTGTATGGTTGTCAACAAAGGCACAGCCGCTCACCGACAACCCGCCGTCACTTGTGTGCCGTACCGCTCCACCTCTTGCTAGGCACGTATTGCCTCGAAAAGTGCAATCTGTCAGTTCTATGACGACGCCACGGGGACCTGCGTTGGTGGATGATATCCCGCCTCCTTGTAACGCACTATTGGAGATAAACGAACAACCAATAATACTGGTCGGCGCCGAGGTCAGTATGCCCCCACCCGTACCTTCAGACATGTTCCCCTCGAAGATACAGTCTCTAATGTCTAAGGTCCCACCAAGTGCCGCGATACCGCCTCCATTATCGGTAGCGAAGTTGCCGACAAATTCACATCCGACAAAAGTGAGCGACGCTTGAAATCCATAGATGGCGCCGCCACGGCTTTCGGCCAAATGCCCATCAAATGTCGAGTTCAACACGACCAACTGGCCATCCTCGATCGTTAAGCCACCCCCTCGTGAGTTGGCTCCGAAATCGTCAGCACTGCCGCTAGACACGACAAACCCGTCTAACACTGTCTGCTCTCCAGTCTTGGATGCACTGAGAACATGGAAGCTGTTCTCGTCGTTATTGACAAAGTTAGGCTCATCGTCACCGAGCAAGTCGCCGGAGAGGATCGTTTCGTAGAGTTCGATGTCGTGAGCATCGGGGTCCTTGGCACCGATGCCCGCGTAGCCGCCCATCAGCGCGACGCCGTTGATCAAATGGAATGACGCTGCGCGGTCGCCGGTGCCGTTGGGGTTCGCTTCATCACGATCAGGCTTGTAGATACCTTGAGCAACTCGAATCTCAGTGACGCCCCCTTTTGCCGCACTTGTAAGTCCGTCCTGCAAGAACCGATAGGCTGTGTCCCAACTCGCGCCGTCACCGCCAGGGGGCGCGTCGTCATCGACATGCACAACAGAACCGACCCCGAAGACGGACCAAGACAGCCCGAGTGCCAGTGCAGCAACGGCTTGACACACTTGAGATTTGAACCACATGGCTCAACCTCCTTGAAGGTAAAGGCCGCACAGTGGCGCCTGCCGTCCATGGCCACAGGAGCCCCCGTGCAGCCGGTCGAAAACAGCGTACCACAGGTGGGTTGAATCCAAGCGGCATTTGTGGAATATCAGGCCCAGTGGTCAGGAGACCCACCGGGCAGCCTCATTCCTACGGACACGGCCCCCAGTTGCCCAGCAAGAAGAGCAAATCCTTCACGTCAACGCTGCCGCTAAGGTCGAAGTCCGCGAGACAATCTCCCTTCTTCGGGCACGACCCCCAGACGCCCAGCAAGAAGAGCAGATCCTTAACGCCAACGTCGTTGCTGCCGTCGAGGTCCCAAGGACACTCACACTCGTCCGGGATTCCGTTCGCGTTGGTGTCTTGGGACGTGCCCTCGGCGATGTCGCAGATGTCCAGCGTGCTGTTATCGTTGCAATCGGACAAGCCGTGAAAGACGCGGACCGAGCCGAAGGTAAGGTGCCCCTCCCCGAACATGGCGACGTCGCCGCTGAGGGCAGCCGACCAGCCGAATTGGTACCCGTCGAGCGTGTTGGTGGCGGTGAGCTTGGCTTGTTCGGTCCAACCTTTGCCGTCAAAGCGATATGCGTACACAGAGCCGGCATCGATCCCGTTCTCGTTGTCGTCGAACCAGGCTCCGATGACGGCGGTGTCGCCGGCCACGGCGACCGCCCGGCCGAAACCGTCGAAGGCAGCGCCATCGCGAGGGAGGAGTTCCTGCTCCTGGTGCCAGGTCGAGCCGTCGAAGCGATACACGTACGCTGCACCGGATTTCGGACCGAACTCGTCGTGACTTTGGGCGCCGACCACCACCGTCTCGCCGGAGATGACCACAGGAAAGCCAAATCTGTCGAGC
>JACZXL010000168.1 GCA_022571635.1 Planctomycetota bacterium | reverse complement strand
GCCCTCGACTGGATGGGCGATCAGTTCCACCTCACCGGCATGTTCAGCGACGGCATACGCACCGGCCAAACGGTCTGGGCCACACCGGACACGGATTTCGCGTTCACCGGCCGGATTGAGTTCCTGGCCAACGGCACGTGGGAACAGTTCATGGACTTCACCAACCCCACCGGCAACGCGAATGGCCTCATGATTGGTGGCGCGATCCACTACCAATCGTCTGAGGATGATCCGGGCACCGGTCTGGCGGACGTCGATACGCTGGCTTTGACCGTTGACGTTTCGGCTGAGTTCGGCGGCGCCAATCTGTACGCTGCGTTTATCTACACTGACATCGATGTGGCTACCCTACCTACCATAAACCCGTTGGGCTTCCTCGTCCAGGGCGGCGTCGACCTCGGCACTGACTGGGAGGCCTTCGCTCGCTACGAGTTCGCCGACTTTGATGTCACCGGGATCCAGGATCTCAGCCTCATCACCTTCGGTGTGACGCGCTACTTCGCGGGACACAACGCCAAGTGGACGACCGATATTGGCATCGGCCTCGACGAGGTGGTGTTTGCTCCCGCTATCACGGGTCTGCGGACCGATGTACCAGGCGAGGACACCCAGGTCGTGATCCGCAGCCAGATCCAGCTTGTCTTCTGAGCAGACTGCGATCGATCTGATGAGAAAAGCTCCGGACCAACGGGGCGACCACATGACGAACCACCGACCGGTCTTTCGAGACCGGTCGGTTTTTTCGTGGCGCTGACGTTCAGCCCAAGTCCTTCCGAGGCGGCCGCCTCCCTTCTCGGCTCGCCGCTAGCTGCTTGATGGTTTCCGGTCTCTCGGTATGATTCGCGTTCTAAAGAACTGCGAATCCGACCGGTCGATGGCCCTCACCGCGACGTTTCCACGGATGGCGACGCTGGGGCACAGGGGAGGTTGGAAGCGACCGGCCGGTGGAGGTAGATCGCTCGTTCCCGGCGCGGCCGGAGACTGATAGAGGAGTCTGAGCACATGCGTCGTATTGCGCGAGTCTCAATGCTAGTCGGAGCCGGCCTGTTGCTGGCGGCTGAACCTGCCTGGGCGGATGACACGATTGGCGCCTCGCCGCCGTCGTCGATTGACGAGCTTCTGCGACGAATCCGTGAGCTTGAAGAGACGGGCGGCCGCCGGCAGCGCGAGCTGGAACATCAGCAGCAGGAGATCGACGAGCTTCGCCAGCAGGTCGGTGACAACTGGCTGACCGAAAGGCGGGCCGAGGAGATTCGCAATCTTGTGAGTGACGTGCTGGCCGACGCCGATACCCGAAGCACGCTCATGCAGGATGGGATGACGGCCGGGTGGAGCGAGCAGTTTTTCCTCGCCTCTGGAGACGGGCGGTTCAAGCTGCAGGTCTCCGGTCTTCAGCAGTTCCGCTATATCTGGAACTTCCACGATCAGTCCGACAAGTACCGGGGCGGCTTTGAGAACACCCGCACGAAGATCACGTTGCGCGGCCATGTGATCAGCCGGGATCTCACGTACCTGGTTCGCGGCGACTTCCTGCGGAGCGACGGCGGCTTTCGCCTCCAGGATGCGTGGGTGCGGTATCACCTGACCAATGAATGGAATGTCCGGTTCGGACAGTTCAAGTTGCCGTTCAATCGCGAGGAGTTGGTTTCGCCGGCCAGGCAGCTTGCCGTCGAGCGATCCTTGGTCAATGAATCGCTGAACCTGGGTCGATCACAGGGGATCGAGTTGGCCTACGCCGATGAGGCCAATCGGTTAAGTCTCGCCTTTTCTGATGCCGGTCAGGACCAGGTGGGAGGCTTCGGGCTCGTCGGAACGAATGGGCAAAACACCACGGCACTCGCCGAGGACACGGAGTACGCCTTCACCAGTCGGTATGAGTACCTGGCCGCGGGGAGTTGGGGGCAGTTCGATGACTTCACGAGTCCCGTGGATGAAGAGTTTGGCCTGCTGCTGGGAGTCGGTGTTCACATCCAACAGGACGAGTTCACGGGAGGGTTTTCGTTCGGGCGAAATGAGGAGCGATGGTTCGCCTGGACGGTTGACGTCTCGGCCGAGTGGGGTGGCGCCAACGCCTTTGCCTCCTTCTTTCATCACTACATCGATGACACCGGTAGAGTCGGTCAGGTCAACGTCTACGGCGTGGTCGGCCAGGCGGGTGTCTATCTCACGCCGAAGTTCGAGATCTTTACCCGCTTCGAATGGGGGACAATCAATATCGACGTGGCCGATTTCCACGATCTGTATCTCATCACGTTCGGAGGCAACTACTACTTCGACGGGCATGACATCAAGCTCACCGCCGATATCGGGGTCGGTCTTTACGCGGTTGAATCACCCTGGGACAGTGATCTTGCCGGGTGGCGCACTGACGGCAACTCAGCCGAGCCGCAAGTCGTGATCCGAACCCAGTTCCAGTTGCTGTTCTGAACGGATAACTCGATCTGAGCTGGACGCGGCGGGCCGAGGATGGAAGGAAGGGATCTACGGCCGGATCTCGATCGTGCTGGCGCCCTCGACCAGCACCTCGTAGACGATCTCCACGTCCTCCGGCAACATTCTGATGCAACCCATTGAGGATTGGCGACCAATCGACTCCGGTTGGATCGTGCCGTGGATTCCATACCCCACCAGATCGCGATTGTGCTCGTCCAGGCCTTGCAGGCCGATCCAGCGCTCCCCGATCGGATTCTCCGGATCTTTGCTTGCGTAGTACTGTCGTGTACGAGGGTTCGTCCAACCCGGATCGATCAGCTTGGAGTTCACCCGCACCTGAAACAGGCCCGTCGGCGTCGAGTTGAACTCACCCAGTCCGACCGGGTAACTGGCCACGTAAACGAGATTCGGCGCGCGGCCGAGATACAGATCAAGCCGGTACGCGGACTTGTCAATCACGGCGTGGAACGGCCCGCTGATCAATTTCAAGCGCTGCCCGGCTCGGACGTTGCGGGCCTCCCGTATGCCGTTGATTCGCAAGATGAACCGCCAATCGACGGCCAGTCCTTGATCCTTGACGATCGTGGAGAGAAATTCGTTGGGCTGGACGATGTAGGCTTGGGCATACGGATCGTTCTCGACGATCTCCGGGCTGAACACGAGCCGTTCGTTGAGGGCGCGGAGCTGCTCGCGCGTGCGATCAGACTCAAATTCATCGAGTGAGCCTGACAGGAGCGCGCGGCTCAGCGCGCGGCGAGCCTCCAACGGTTTGTTCCGGGCCAGCAGATCAAGACCAGACTCGACCCGTTGTTGGGCCCGCGTCCGGTCGGGGCCGGGTGGCGGATTGGATTTCGCCACCGGCGGCATCGGGGATTCGGCTCGGACCCCCGAGCGATCCGATCCGTCCGTGCCGAGCGCGGTCTGAACGGGCGTGTCACCGCGCTCGCGGCCAGCCTCATTCGCAATCGCCGCCGGCGGAGGTTCGATCCTGGCTTTGGCCTGGGCGGCTGCGTTCGCCCGATCGACCCGCCCCTCTTGGGCGATCTTGACCGTTTCGGGTGACATCGGCGGCGTTTCGCGCGCAACGCGGGATTCTTCGCGAATCGCCCCGTCACCCGCGGTCTCCTCGAGAGGAGCCAACGCCTCGGTCGACGTCTGATGAGGCCAGATCTTCACGAGCCCAAGCCCGGCCACCGCCAGAACGATGACCGCGACCGCGGTCGGCCAGAGTTTCCTACCGCGACCTCGGCGATACATGTGTCTTGATCGCGCCAGCGGCCGTCTCGATTGGCTTTGTAGAACCACGCCATCCTCCTGACGCCGTGATCGGCACTTCCCTTTATCGGATATTTGAGCGCTCGGGCAAAACCGGAATCGGGCCGGACTTGCACCGCGTGTCCGGTCGACCGGCTGGCTCGAATCTATCCTCTGGTCCGGGATCCGCGGGCGTGGGTAACGCGTCGATCCGTGACCACGATGTCCACGGAGACGTCGCCATCGTTCACAGGAACCTCGTCCGTGATCTGAACGTCGAACCCGAGCCCGACTGTGGCCGCGGTGCGCCGCAGCCGGCCAAGGAACCGGTCGTAGTATCCCCCGCCACGCCCCAACCGGTGCCCGTGGGCATCGAAGGCCAGGCCCGGCACCACAACCAGATCCAGGAGATTGGGTGGGATCGGCGCGCCGCCGCGCGGCATGCGCAGGCCGTGCTCGTCCACCTCCATGACGTGATCGTCGAACGACGTAACTTCCACCGGCTCCATGTCCCGGCGTTTCCAATCCACAAGTGGTACGCAGACGGTCTTGCCCGTTTGAAAACAGCGGATTGCGACCGGGGTGAGATCGACCTCGGACGCCAGAGGCATATAGAGCATCACCACCGAGGCGTGCTGAAAGACCTCCAACGTCATGAGTCGTGCGCAGGCGGCCACCGACCCTTCGTGCCGTTGTTCATCGCCCATCGCGGCCAGCTTCGCCAAAACCTGGCGACGGATTTCCGCCTTTTGTTGGCCGTTTTGTTCATTCATGATCGGGGTTCGATGGGGTTTGGTCCTTGTCCCCTCGCGGCCCCCGCGCTTTGAGGTTCTTCAGACGACGCTGTAATTCAGCTTCGAATCCGCGATTCGTCGGGATGTAATAGACCCGATCGACGCCGAGGTATTCCTGAAGTACATACCCATCGGCCGAGTCGTGCGGGTACAAGTAGTTTTGTCCGTGCCCAAGATCTTTTGCGCCGCGATAACTCGAATCGCGCAGATGCTTGGGCACCGTGACGGTACGCGCTTCGCGCACGTCCTTGGCCGCAGCCCAGATCGCCTTGGCGGATGCGTTGGATTTCGGCGCCGTCGCCATGTACACGACCGCTTGCGCCAGCGCGAATTGACACTCCGGCCGTCCCAACCGCTCCGTCAGCTCCCATGCGGCTACGGCAATCTGAATCGCCTGTGGATCGGCGTTACCGATGTCTTCGCTGGCCAAGATCGCAATCCGCCGGGCAATGAACCGCGGATCCTCACCTGCTTCTAACATTCGCGCCAGCCAATACACCGCCGCGTCGGGATCGCTGCCCCGCATCGACTTGATGAACGCGCTCACCACGTCGTAGTGCTCATCACCCGTCCCGTCGTAGACCAGCGCCTTGGCCTGGATCGATTCCTCGGCGCAGTTCAGATCGATGATGATTGGTTCAGGGACCGACTCGCCGCCTTGGCTGAGGACCGCCACTTCCAATGCGTTCAGCGCCCGTCGGGCGTCGCCATCGCAGATTCGCGCCCAGTGCGCAACCGCTTCCTCCGCGATCTCGATCCTCAGCGTGGCGAATCCTCGTTCGTCACGAATCGCGCGATGGATCAGGATCGCAATGTGCTCCTGGGCCAACGGCTCGAAGCGGAAGATGCTGGATCGGCTGTTCAGCGCGCTGTTGACCGCGAAATAGGGGTTTTCCGTCGTGGCCCCAATCAATGTAATGAGGCCCCGCTCCACGTCCGACAGCAGTACGTCCTGCTGGTTGCGGGCGAATCGGTGGATCTCGTCCAGGAACAGGATCGTTCGCCGGCCGGTGGTTTCGAGCCTCGCCTCGCTTTCCTGGAGTAGCCGGCGAATCTCCTTGACGCCGATCGACGCCGCCTGGGCCCGCTCGAACGCCCGGCCGGTGTGACCGGCGATGACCTCGGCCAAGGCGGTCTTCCCGGTTCCGGGCGGGCCCCAGAAGATCACCGAGGTCAGGCGGTCGGCGTCGAGCATCCTGCGCAGAAGCTTGCCATCGCCCAGGAAATGCTCCTGACCGACAAACTCAGCCAGGTTTCGCGGCTGCATTCTCGCCGCCAGCGGCTCAACCGCCGCCAGGTTTTTCCGGGATTTCTCTTCCCAAAGTGTTCCCATCGATCGATTGTAGGTGGTTCGGGCGGTGGCCTTCCGGCCCTGGGCTGGCCCTGGGCCGGGCTGGAGACCTTCGCCATCGGCGATTGGGGTGATTTCGGCGCGCGTTCCTGCTCAGTTGGCGATAATGCCGATCCTCAGAGGCGATCGGCTCGTAGAACCCCTAGCGCGACGAGTTAGAGGTGCGTAACTGTGTGTGGGATCGTAGCTTACATCGGACACAAATCGGCTAAACCGATCCTCTTAGAAGGATTGAAGCGGCTGGAGTATCGCGGGTATGACTCGGCGGGGTTGGCGGTGATGAATGCGAACATTCATGTCGCCAGGACGGTTGGCCGGGTGCGCGTCCTCGAGGAGATGCTCAAGCAGCACGAGGGATTCGACGGCACGCTCGGCATCGCCCACACCCGCTGGGCCACCCATGGCGAGCCCAGTGAACGAAACGCCCACCCCCACCGCGACGACGAATCCAACGGCCACGGCATCGTCCTCATCCACAACGGCATCATCGAAAACTACACCGTCCTGCGCAAATACCTCCAAGACCGCGGCCACACCTTCCAATCCGATACCGACACCGAAGTCCTGGCCCACCTCATCGGCGAGCTGTATGACGGCGACCTCGAAGCGGCTGTGCAGGCAGCTCTGCGCGAAGTCACCGGCGCCTACGCCATCGCCGTCATCTGTGAGAACGAGCCGGACGTCCTCGTTGTCGCTCGCAAGGGCTCCCCACTGATGGTCGGCGTGGGCAAGGACGAATACATCGTCGCCTCCGATTCCAGCGCCATCGTCGCTCACACCACACAAGCCTTCCATCTCGAAGACTACACCGTGGCCCGTCTCACCCGCGATGCCTTCCGCACCACCACCATCGACAACGTTCCGATCAGCCCGCAGATCAAGGAATTGGAGTTTGATCTCGGTCAGATCGATCTGGGCGACTACGAGCACTACATGCTCAAGGAGATATTCGAGCAACCGCAGGCCCTGCGCCTCTGCCTCAAAGGCCGAATCAACCCCCGCGACGGCCAGGTCGTGCTCGGCGGCATCACCGAGTTCGCGCGCGATCTCGTCAAAGCCAAGCGCATCATCTTCGTCGGCCAGGGAACGGCTTTTCATGCGGCGATGGTCAGCGAATACCTCATGGAAGACCTCGCCAAAATTCCCACCGAGGTCGAGTTCTCCAGCGAGTTCCGCTATCGCAACCCGATCATCCAAGACGGCACCGTGCTCATCGCGATCAGCCAATCCGGCGAGACGGCCGACACCATCGCCGCCCTACAAGAAGGCAAGCAGCGCGGCGCGCTGACGCTCGGGCTCGTCAACGTGGTCGGGTCCACGATTAGCCGCGAGACCGACGCCGGCGTGTACCTGCGCGTCGGTCCCGAGATCGGCGTCGCTTCGACCAAGGCCTTCCTCGGCCAATTGATGGTCGCGACCATGCTGGCCACCTTCATCGGTCGGCGTCGCTTCCTCGCCGCCGATTATGTCTCCAGCTTGCTCGACGAACTCGAGACGATTCCCGATTGTGTGGAGAAGGTCACGCAGCTCAGCGATCAGATTCACGACGTCACCGCCAAGTACGCCGATCGGGAGAATTGGCTGTTTCTGGGGCGCGGTTACAACTACCCCGTCGCTCTGGAAGGTGCGCTGAAGCTCAAAGAGATCAGCTACATCCATGCGGAGGGCATGCCCGCGGCGGAGCTCAAGCACGGCGCCATCGCCCTGGTGGACGCTGAAACCCCCGTGGTGGCGCTGGCCCTACAGGACGAGCTCTACGACAAGATGCGCGCCAATATCCAAGAGGTGCAGGTGCGGGGTGGGCCCGTGCTGGCCATCGCCACTGAGGGCGACGCGGACATCGCGGCGAGTGTGGACGACGTGCTCTGGGTGCCCTCCTGCCCGGAAGAGCTGGCGCCGGTGATCACCGCCGTCCCATTGCAGCTCTTTGCCTATCACACCGCCGTCTACCACGGCTGCGACGTGGACCAGCCGCGAAACCTGGCCAAGAGTGTGACGGTGGAGTAGGTGCCGGGTCGAGCGCCCGGCTTCTACGCCCTGCGGCGTAGGCGCCGGCGGGCAGACAGCGACCGGCCTCCCTCGGCCTGGACAAGCAGGGGGTCCCTGCTGAAGGGCCGCCACTGCCGCCAGATAAGCACCGTGAGGGCCATCAGGATCAGGGCGCCGGAGATCCACTGGGCCATGGGCACGCCGCCCTGCTCCCACTTGCTCGCCTTCAAGAACTCCAGCAGGAACCGCTCAGCCGGGTACCAGATGAAGTAGAGCAACAGCATGTCTCCCGGCCGGAGCCGCCAGCGCGAGCGCCAGACCAGCGAGCGGGTCCGCTGCCCCGCTTCGCTTACCGATTCCACCAGGGACGGGCCGAAGCGCCTGAAGAGGTACACCAGCACCACGACCCCAATGAAGCTCAGGAGCGACTCGTAGAGGAACAGGGGGTGGAACCGGTCCGCGCCTGCGTCAAACCGTTCGAGAAACTGGGGCGCCTCAGAGGCCACGTTTCCTCTGCTGATGGGGATGCCCCAGGGCAGGTCCGTGGGCCTGCCGAACAGCTCTTGGTTAAAGAAGTTGCCCCACCGGCCGATGGCCTGGCCCAGCAGGAAAGCGGGGGCACCGATATCGAGCCAGGTGGGGAGGTTGAGCCGTTTCCAGCGGGCGTAGATAACCAGGCCCAGCAGCGCACCCGCCACCGCGCCGAAGATGCCGATGCCGCCGGTGCAGA
>JACZXL010000361.1 GCA_022571635.1 Planctomycetota bacterium | reverse complement strand
GCGTTGATTCGATAAAACGGACGATGGCGACGGCCCATCCGTTTGAGGCGCAAAACGACCATGTGTGGAACTCCTTCGTGAAGCGCTGGCCTCGTCGCAGCCGGTCCCGGGTTGCGGGGCCAAGCGGCGGCGACGCGAGGGGGGAGACCGGCCCGTATGCCGGTTCCGTGTCGCGCCGCTTCAGCCGGCGGATACGAACGGGCAAGCATAGCAGCTCGCCCGGTCAGATCAATTCGTCGGTGCTTCTTGGAGCATTTGCTCGAACGTGGCGGGATCGAGGATATCGTTGAGATGAAAGCCCCAACGGACGTAAAACATTTCGGGATTGCCAAAGGGTGATCCGGCAAGATCGATCAAGGCCTCGGCGCCACCCCACGCTGCATTGAACAAGAGGCCGCCCACGGGGCTCATGAAGAAGACGGCCATGAAGACCAGCATGCCGAAGATCATCGCTTGGGGACGGTTGAAGAGTTCAGCGGCCTTGCGCGAGAAGCCGGCGAGGATATGTGAGCCATCCAGCGGCGGAATGGGCAGAAGATTCAGCGGCGCGAGAATCATGTTCAACCCAACGCCGTAGAAAAGAAACACCGCAACATTGCGATACAGCTCAGTCTCTTGCGGTGCGAGCCAAAGCCAGAGCGTCAATATGATGGTGCACGCGGCGCCGATCAAGAGATTCATCGCTGGTCCCGCGGCGGAGACATAGATATCGCCTCGACGCCCATCGCGGAATCGATTTGGGTTGACGGGCATGGCGCCCCAGGCGATTCCACATAGTGCGAATATCACCAGTGAGTGACCGCCCATATGGACGAGCGGGTTGGAGGACATGTGGCCGGTGTGTATGGGCGTATCGTCGCCCTGCCAGATCGCGGCCCAACCGTGGGCGAGTTCGTGCAGGGTGATGGAGAGGATCACCCAGAAGATCCAACTGATCAACTCGATGTACAGGCCTGCCTGGACGTAATCGTGTACCCACCAAGTCATGGCGTGTGGATTCTAGTCCGAAGAGACGACTTGCGTTCTGCCATCTCGGTATACGCGAACACGCGTCCCCGGCTCGTAGGTCCGGAGCGCTTCGGTCAGGTCATCCAAGTTGTCGATGCGTTTGTCGCCGAACTCCAGGATGACATCGCCATCACGGAGGCCAATGACTGCGACCGGACTGCTAGGGTTGATGAATGCGACGAACGCGCCGGATTCCTGAGGGAGTTGCAGCGCTTCAGCAAGATCGGCGGTAATTTCCTCAGCAATGAGGTGTGGCCGAAGTCGTGGGTTACTGAGGCGGAACCCACGATACCGGCGCGTCTCGGGCCCGGAGAAACGTTGGCTCTTGTTGATTTCGGAAGCCGATGGTCGCTCGCCAAGTGTCAACGCGACGCGGCGATGGTTGCCGAGACGAAAGACGCTCAGATCCACAGTCGTACCAGGCACCGAGCGTGCGACAAGATTTCGGAATTGATCAGAGTTGCCAAGTGCCTTGCCGTTGAGGGTGGTGACGATATCGCCGCGGTGCAGGCCGGCCGTTTCGGCGGGTCCATCTTTTACGACGCGGCTGACCAACATTCCGCTCTCGCCGCTGTATCGAAACGACTTGGCGAGGTCGGCGGTCAGGGGGTGGAACGTCACGCCGAGCCAGCCGCGCACGACGTGGCCGGTGTTGAGAATGCTCTGCACGACACTGTTGGCCATGTTGCTGGGGATGGCGAAACCGATCCCCAGGTTGCCGCCGCCTCGGCCTCGGGTGCTGATGGCGTTATTGATGCCGATGATCTCACCGCGAAGATTGACCAGCGGCCCGCCGCTATTGCCGGGGTTGATCGCGGCATCCGTCTGAATGAAGTTGCCGAAGTCTGCCAGGCCCATGCTCGGCCGACCTTTGGCGCTCACGATCCCGGCGGTAACGGTGTGATCGAGTCCGAACGGATTGCCGACCGCCAGCACCCATTGACCGACTTCGATGGCATCGGAATCGGCGAAGCGAGCTGCGGTCAATCCACGTTCGTCGATCTTGATGACGGCGAGGTCGGTCTCAGCGTCGGCGTCGACGATCTCGGCCTCATATTGCCGTCCGTTGTCGAGTGTGACGCGAATCTCGTGGGCGCCCGCGACAACGTGGCTGTTCGTCACGATGTA
>JACZXL010000167.1 GCA_022571635.1 Planctomycetota bacterium | reverse complement strand
CGTCGGCTGAATACTCCGGCGCCGTTTATACCGGGGGCGCTGGGGGCGGCCACGAAAATCGAGGCTCGCTCCGAAAGCCTGGTTGGGAATCGATAGGCCACTGTTGCAGTGGAATCTCGTATTTCCATTGATCGTCGCCAGAAATTCTAACAAAAACCAAACATCGGCCTTGACAAGTCGCTCGTGATGCCCAAACATAACCCGAACGAATGCAGGCTGATGATCGGGAGGTCCCTATGATAAACCTGAGCCATATCGAGCGACTCCTGGATGAGGAGTCGTACGGCCGGCTGGTTGATCGTGTGCTGAGCAACGGGCGGCGTGTGAACAGAGCCGTCGCCAAGCGGCTTGAGGTGTCGGAGGCGGTCGCGGCGGCGGCGTGCGGCCTGGCCTTGCAGCGGTGTTGTGAGCTGACCTATGCGCCAACACCGCTGGCCGACCGTTTGGCGATGCGGCTGTTGGAGATGCAACGGAATGATGGCCACTTCTCGCGCTCGGTCGCGGCCTCAGCCGTGGCCCTGCGCGGGTTGTTGGAGTACGTCCAGCAGTATCGAGATGTCGGTGAACCGGTCGATGCGCACGTCTCGGCCGGGATCGCCGAAGGACTGGCTGCGATGGGCCGAACACGGTCGGCCAACGGCGGCTTCCGCAACAATGCCGTTGAATCAACGATCGTGCTCTGGCAGCTCGGCGAGCATGAAGCGTTCCGATCGGCCGTCGAGTTGGATCCACGGTGGTCCGAGCTCGAGCGATCGGGTGATTTGCCGCGCGTTACCGAACCAGAGGAGATCGCACCCGCCGCCGCCTAATACGCATCGCAATTGATCCGTGGGCGGGTGCCATGCTTTGACCCTTTTAGGGCAAAGCATGCTTCACCCCGACGCGTCGGGAATGAAGCATGGCACCCGATAAACGCACGAGAATCACGTGGGATTCGTATAAGTCCCACCGCGTGGCTCTACGGTTTCGTGGCCGCCGCCGTGTTGCCGTCCGGTCCGGTAGAAGACGGCTCCGACCGCTCGTCGAGCGCTCGCTTCACCGCCCCCAGGAGCCGACGCTCGTACGCCTCATCGCGGTGCACCGGCGTCCAATACCGGCTGGGGAGCGCTTCCTCATCCTCCGCCGGGACGATCCTTGTCCGCGTGGTCCTGGCCCGGGTCCAGGTGCTCCGCCGTAGCCCGGGTGAGTAGGCTCGCTCCACATACACCCACACACGCAATTCGAGCGGACCCGCAAGCCGGCTCAGATCGACTTCTGCATCGTGCTGCGCAAACAGATCGGGCCCGGTCAGTGGCGCCTCGGCCGGCTCACGAGGCCGGAAGCCCGCCGGCGTGAACTCAAATCGCGCCCGGCGTCGTTGAAACGTGATCGTGTTTTCCATCGCCTGTGCGAATGATGCGTTGTCGGTGCGCCACGGTTCGAGGAAGGAGCCGGCAATCCTCGGCTCGGTCTCGATGACGCCGTTACGCCGGTCCCGCACCGTCGGTGTGAGCCCGGCCACCGCCGCGGCCTCGACCGCAGCATCGAATGCGTCCGCGTACGCCTCGGCCTGGATCGTCAGGAACGCCGGCCCCTGGCTGGTAGCGCACCCACTGACCATCCCGAAGATCAACAACGCACCGAGCACGCCCTTGGGCAGGATCGTCATCCGCGCCGGCTTGGCCACACACCGTTCCATGGCCGGCGAAGTCTACCTCGATTCCTCACGGTTGTGTCGAATCGGATCACATCGTCGAAGGATCGGCCGGCTGCGGGGGAGTCAACCCGAGTTCGGCATCAGTGACGGCATTGGTCAGCCAGATCTCACCTTCACTTCGCACGATCCCCGCCGGACGATCGATCTGGGCGAGCAATGTCACCAATTCGTCATCACTGACCGCGCGAACGAGGCCGGTTCGATGCACATCCCGCCAGCTCGGGCGGTCTGTTGGCGTGTTGTCGGGCACTGGTTCGGGCTGATGCTCCCGAACAAGCTCCCGGGGTTCGGAGGTCAATTGCGTCATTTGCGACACGACAGTCCACACCACGACGGCGGAAACTCCAAGCACGACGGACGTGCGTCCAGCACGGCGCCGAATTCTCCGTCCGTGATGAACCCGCTGCATTGCGCCGACGAGTTCGTCCAGCATCGCCTCGCGCCGCGCTTCGCCGTCCGGCGTCAGTTGGCTGCGTTCATGGTCAGTCATGTGATTGCTCCTTGGCGCGCCGACGCAACTTGCTCAACACGCGCCTGATCCGTCCGTCGACTGCGCCGGGCTTGAGTCCCAGCGCATCGCCGATCCGCTTCAGCGTCCAACCGAACCGGTGCCGCATGAGCAGCAGTTGGACGTCACGATCATTCAATGCTTGCAGCTCGCGCTCCAACCAGCGAATTCGATCGACGGTGTGTTCGGCCGCTCCAACTTCGGCGCTGGAGTCGTTCGACCCTCGCACCGCGACGGCGCGCTGCTCGCGCGCTGTGCGCCTCGACTCTTCGCGAAAGCGATCATACGCGCACGATTGAACCACAACGCGCAGCCAGCGACGCAGATCATCATCGCTCGCCATTGCCGGCACCGACTTGATTACACGCAACATTGCATCCTGAACAACGTCAAGGCAAAACGATTCATCCCGGCCGGAGGCGTTGCGGGCTTGGGCGTACATCGTGTCAAACCACTGCCGGTAGAACGAAGCGAACGCCTCGGTGTTTCCCGAGGCGATCGCCTCTGTGAGTGATCTGACTTTCGACTGCACGGGCGGACTCTGGGGCAGTGACACCGCTGCCGAAAGCCAGTTATGGGTTGTCGCGCCCTGATTTACCGTCAACGGTCGATTTCCTTCGTTCGGCCTCCAGTTCCGCTTGCGTCTTCCTGAGCAACGAGGTCAGGTCGGCCAACTCCTGATTCCTCTGCTGAAGCATACGCTCGGTCTCAGCGAGTCGCGCCATCTGAGCTTCCAGTTCGACACGAAACCGTCGAATCTCATCACGTGCACTATCACGCTCGCCGGTCAACTCGCTGATTCGCGCCTTCGCACTCTCCATCTCCCCCCCAAGGGCTGCGTGTTCGTCCCGCAGTTTCTGGTACGGCCGCTGGGACATTAGATTCTGCGACGCCTGGAGTTGTCCAAGCACATCATCGATCGCGCTCAGTTGCGCCTGGTCGCCTCTCGCAATCACCAGGCCGGTTTCCTTATGGAAGCGAATGATCGGCTCACCCGTCGACTCGAGAATGTCCAGAGCCGTCTCTATCGCTGCCAGCACGTCGTCGGCATCGAAAATGTCGCTGCGCAGGAGATTCGCGATCGTCCAAACAGTGGCGTTCGTCCTGAGCCGCTCGGTCTGATAACCCTTGTCGCTGATCTGATACGTTGGAAGCTCCTCCTCGGCGTATTGGGGCATGTGGCGAACATCCAGCTTGATGTTGCGACCCGGCGGCGAAGCCGAGCGCCCGTCAACCAGATCGATCGCCGCCGACACGGTCACTTTCGTCAGCGTCACCGGCGGCATCGGCACATCGGCCGCCTCCAGGGCTACGACGACGTTGATCGTTCCCGCTTCCTTGACCAGGGCCTTGATATAGTCCGCCACCGTCCCGCCTGCGAACTTCACCGAGATCAGTTCCTCTTTGTCGTTCGAGGTGTTGGCGGCGAATGTCGACCCACCGCCAACCAGCAAGATCAGCGCGGCCATACACGCCAATAGGGATGTCCTTTTCATGAGGATTGTCATCTGTTGGGGCTCCAAGTTCCTTTGGGGGATGTCGTTGATCCACCGGTAGAACGCCAACCGGACGAAAATCTCGCGCCTCAGGTATGACGATCTGTCTTTTTGAGGGCTGCGGCTTCTGCGAGGCGGTTGGGCGCCATCCGTGACTCAACGCCGCCCCGTCAACTGGCCGATACTGCTCTCATGCCTGCGAACATCAAGGCCATTCTCCAGTTGGAGGTCCCGCTGATCGTGCAGATCGCCATGCGGATTATGACGGTGGAGGAGGTGACGTCGCTGGTGCCCGGGGCGATCATCGAGCTGCCCAAGCCTGCCGACGACGAGCTGGAGTTGCTCGTCAATAACAAACCGATCGGGACGGGGACCGCCGTGAAGGTCGGCGAGAACTATGGCCTGCGCGTCACCTATATCGGCGACCTTCAGGATCGGATCGCCGCCATGGCCAGTGACCAGACCGAAACAGACCCCGCCGAATAACGCGCCGCGCCTCCGGCGTGCCGGCGCAATCGGTCAAGCCCCAGTCCCAAGACACCACCGAGACGCCGCTCCCAAGCCAAACGGGACGTGTCGCTGAATCGAACCCGCATGGGAAGGCGGGGCTTGCGATAAGCCTGCTGTCAATGGGGAAGACACTAGGCAAAAACAGGCCGAGACATGCCGGTCGGCACGTCTCGGCCCTGGTCGCGGGGTTGCGTCCTCTGATCAGCTCATGTTGAGGAGAGTGAGAGGAGGAGGAGGAGTCAGTTCCTTCAAGCAGGAACCATGAGCTAGACGCGATCGTTGAGGATGCACAAGGCACCCCCGGCCAGATCACGCAGACGATCCGGCATCTTCGCGTCATCCAGAAGAGTTTGCAGCCCCCTGCGTAGCGCATCGTCGGATTGACGGCTGATTCGGCAGTTGAAACGAACCAGCCCGGCGGCGATGGTGGCCGCGTACAGCTTGGCCGCCAGCCGGCGATCGGCTGACAGCTCACCCAGGACCCGCATCGTCTTGAAGACGGCTTTGGCTTGTTGCAGGTGCTCAAGCGACACGCTCCGGTCCGTGATGAGATCGACCGCGGTGGAGTAGTTCGGATCGATGTCTCTGGCCAGCCAGTCGGCCGCGGCCATGGCCGGATCGATCGACGCCTCCAACGCGCATCGGATCACATCGCTGAGTTGCTCCCGAAGAATCGTCGTCATACCGGTCGCTCCAGATCAAGCAGAAGCTGTCGCAGCTCGTCGTCGATCTGCGCGGGGTCGACCACGGTTCGGCCGACCTCGATGTACATCGTCGCCACGAATCGCCGTTTCACGGTCACCATCATATTCGCCGCCTGTGACTCGTCTTTGAGTCCCAGTTGAACCACAAGCTTGGAATACGGCGTGGGCGGTTCGGCAAACAACATCGGCCGCACCATGCGCTGCTCGAACACCGCCCAATGCGAATCGAGCCCGTTCGCACGGCAGCCATCGCGCACCGATTGGAGCACTCGGCGAACAAGGATCGTGCTCCACTGGTAACAAAAAGCCGCCTCGGGTGTCTCGTGCGATGGGTCTTCGATGCTTTCGATCTCGGCTTTGGTGAGTTTCAACGGTCTGGACAACTCACCGCCGCGCCGACGTCGATTCTCGCGCCGGTGCTCCTGCTGGAGGTAGTGGCGCAGCGAGCTGAGGAGCAGCGTGCGGAAACGCCCGCGGTCGGGATCCGCCGCCGCACACAGCCGACGGGCGATCATGACGTCGCACACGAAGCCTTGCGTGAGGTCCGCCGCTTCGTGGATGTTTCGGCCGCACCGCCGGATGTAGGCGTACACCGCCGGCCAGTAGCGCCGCACCAGTTGATCCAGGGCGGCCGCCGCCGCCTCTTCGTCAAGCTGGCCGGCTTCGGCGATCATCGACCAGTCCGTATGTGAAGATCCTGCTTCCAGCAATTGCACCAGGCTCGCTCCCAGTTCGACGGTGGGCCGCGGCGTCGCTCGCCCACGCGCCCTCTGCCCTTATCTACGCCGTTTTTCCGCGAATCCTGCGCAACCTTGGAAAAAAGTTTCAAAAAAAGACCCCAAACCGCCCTCACACGCTCTAGGGAGGGGTTGGCACCGCTGAATTGGGCGGCCGAACTGCGTGACCGACTCCGGGCACGAGAGCCGCAGGGCGCTGTGGGCTCTCGTCCCGGGATTGCCTCGGTTGACTCCCGGCTTCAAGCCCCGTGATCCGGCACGGGGCCCGGGAATCGCGGCCGAACCTATCGAACGATCGGGACCTGCTCGGCGATATCCAGGCCGAAGCCCTGCAGCCCGCGCAGCTTCTTGGGGTGATTGGTCAGGATCCGCAGCCGTCGCAACCCCAGATCGAGCAGAATCTGGCTGCCGATGCCGAAGTCCCGCCGATCCATCGGCTGAACCCGCGCCGCCACGCCGTCCGTCCGGGTCAGGTCCGGCACGTTGACGTCACTGACGCCCGGGCGGCTGATCCGCAGCAGACGCTGGCGAAGATCATCGCCGGCACCCTCCGGCCTCAGGTACACCAACGCCCCCCGTCCCGCTTCCTGGATCATCCGCATCGACGCGCGAAGCTGCTCACCCGTCGGGTTGGAGGCTTCATCGAAAATATCGCCCAGCAGATCGCGCCGATGCACGCGAACCAGGACCGGCTCTTCGATCGGTTTCGCGGCGCCGTCGTCGTTCAGATCGCCCACCCCGCCGACCGTGAGCACGATGTGAGGCAACGGATCGATCGCGCTTTGATACGCGATGAGATTGAATCGGCCCTGGGGCGTTTCGATCTGCGTGCCCTGTACGGGCTCGATCCGCTGGATCAGCCGCTCCTTGGCCAGTCGATGCTCAATGATCTGCTCGACCGAGCACATCTTGAGGTGGTGCTCGGCGCAGATGGCTTCAAGGTCCCCCATGCGGGCCATGTTGCCGTCCTCGCGCACGACTTCGATCAGCACCGCGCTGGGGTGCAGCCCCGCGAGCCGCGCCAGATCAACCGCGCCTTCGGTTTGACCCGTACGCACCAACACCCCGCCCTCGCGCGCCCGCAACGGATTGATGTGCCCGGGACGAACGAAATCGTCGGGCGACGTTCGTTCATCAATCAGCAGCTCGATCGTCTTGACGCGATCGAAGGCCGAGACCCCCGTGCCCACCCCGTGCCTCCGGTGCCCGTCAACCGTGACCGTCAACGGCGTACCCCAGGTGCTGGAGTTCGTCGACGCCTGGGGAACGAGATTCAGCCGATCGCAGTCGGCGGTGGTCAGCGACACGCAAAGATAGCCCGCGCCGATGCGCGTCATGAAGTTGATGATCTGAGGCGTCACCTTCTGAGCAGCGCAGACGAAATCCCCCTCGTTCTCGCGGTTCTCATCGTCCACGAGCACGATGACGCGGCCCGCGCGAAGCTCATCAAAGATCTCTGGAATCGGTGACAGCGGCATAGATCAATAGTGTAGGCATCTTGGCATCGAAGGTTTAGCGTTTAGCCGTCTCACCTTGACCCGACAGAGCACACCTGAGGCGTCGCGCATCCCTGATAGCGAACCGCTGACCGCGTCTCTACACTGCCGCCATGACCACGACCGCACAACGAAAGACGCATCTACGCTGGCTGAAGGAAGTGACAGCCCTACCCACCGCCGCGGGGTGCGAAGATCGCGTCATCAACTGGGTCGAACAATGGGTCAAGGCTCGGGGCAACCTCACCCTGCGCCGCGACAAAGCAGGCAACCTCATCGTCACGCAGAAGCGGCGCTCAAGCGCGCGGGCCATCTTCATCACGGCCCACATGGATCATCCCGCCTTCGTCGTACGCAAGGTCCTCAAGGGCCGGGAGGTCGAGCTGGAGTTCCGCGGCGGTGTTCAAGATCCATACTTTGAGAACGCCCGCATCGAGATATTCGACGCCAACGATCGCCCACACCGCGCCACGATCACCGCACTGAACAGCAAGATCAAACCCTTCAAGCGCGTCAAGGCCCGGCTGTCCCGCGCGACGAAGTCAGTCGCGCCCGGCGACATCGGGCGCTGGGCGTTGCGCGACGTGAGCCGTAGATCCATCGTGAAGAAGGGAATCCTTTACGCATCGGCGTGTGATGATGTCGCCGCGGTCGCTGCTGCATTGGCGGCGCTTGATGTGCTGCGCAAACGCAAGTCCGCGGGCAATGTCGGCGTGTTGCTGACGCGGGCCGAAGAAATCGGATTCATCGGCGCGATCGCCGCGTGCAAGCTCCGCTCCGTGCCACAACGCGCACGCCTTATTTGCTTGGAAAACTCGCGCAGCTTCGCGGAATCACCCATCGGGGCCGGGCCGATCGTTCGCGTTGGCGATAAAGCCAGCGTTTTCAGCCCTCAACTTACCAATCGCATCAGCGCGGTCATGACGCTCCACCAGCAGCGTCATCCATCATTCAAATGGCAGCGCAAGCTCATGCCCGGCGGAACCTGCGAGGCCACGACATTTTCGAGCTACGGCTACGAATCCACCTGTCTCTGCCTCGCATTGGGAAACTATCACAACATGGTGGATATCGACGGCGTGGCCGCGGGGCGGCGCCCAGCCCGTGTCGGCCCCGAGCATATCAGTGTGAGCGACTATCACGGTTTAGTCGAAATGCTCGTCGTCTGTTGCACGCAGCTTGACTCCGCCAAAGTCCCAACGATCGCATCACGCATGGAGCGCCTGATCGCCCAGCACGGCTCGATCGTCGGCCTGGGCTGATGCTCTTCGCAGATGCGTCCGGATGGCGAGGCGAGGTGTCGCTCGTCGTCCACTGCGGGCGGCTCGCTGTATTCACGCCGCGCCGACCCCAACCCCCACGTCCGCCGGCACCGTGTCCACGATGTTCTGCAGAATCTCGTCCGTGCTTTTGCCCTCAGCCTCACCTTCGAAG
>JACZXL010000360.1 GCA_022571635.1 Planctomycetota bacterium | reverse complement strand
AGCGCAAGCCGAATCGCTGTTGGGCAGCCGTTGTGAGATAGGAATGAAATCGGGCGGCTTAGGAAGCGCGCGGCCGATCGCTGGCGATGTTATACCCCTGTACTTGGCCGCTGACTCGCCGCCGCATCGGACGGCATCAGGGAGTACTCTCCGTCGCGGCTCGGGGCGATCAGACCCATCGGCGGGGTTTGGGAAACGGCCTTGGTGCTGCTGCGCGCTGCGCTCGCGCCGTTCCTTGCGTAGACCGCTGGAGGCCCGTGCACGCGCATCAGCTTCTCGCACCGTGACGAGCCGTAGAGAGAGAAGGTCGGATGCACAGACGGCACAACCGGCACCCCCGGCAATACCCGCAAACTCGCCCGGGATCAGCCGAGATCAACCAGTCGCTACCGAGAGATCGATTCAGATTGCAGGGGATTTGGAGCCACGCCGACGAATCGTACGTTCAAGTCCTGTCCCGGCGGAAATGACACGCTGTGTCTGAACCCTGCCCACGGAAAAGGAAGAAGATATGCGATCACCGCGAGCAACGACCGTTTTGACGTACGGCATCCTTTCGCTGGCCGGCGTGTTCTCGTTCTCGCTGCCGGAATCGCTTGTTTCCACTTCCATCGGCGTGGTCCAAGCGCCGCCGGACGAGATCCGTTTGGCCGGGACGATCCGTGACTTCACCGCAGCTCATCCGGACTTCGACGTCGTTCCTGCCGCGGGTCTGGGTCATTATGCGGGCAACGTCGGCGTGGCTCTGGGCGCGGACGGGCAGCCCGTCTTTGTCGGCGCCGGCTTTCGGGTCGATACCCAGTGGACAGACGCCGCCAGTCGTCCGATTGCCCCGCATATCTATCAACCTGGGGCTCCGGTCTTTGTGGTGAGCGCGCCGACAGTTTCCAATGGGGCATTCTCAGATACGTACGACTCCTCTCTTGGCCCCTACAGCGCAGGGAACGTTGGTCCTGAGCCGACGTTCGTCACGGGTTCAACCATGCCGGTGCTCACCGAGCCTGTGGGTTTGCCGCCCCTGATCGATGAGGTGGTCTACACGGGCAACGGTTTCACGTTTCTCAGCGGCGACGTCCACTGCAACACGTTCGTAGTTGGCGGGCAGCACCGTATCAAGATTGTCGGCAACGTCACCATTCTGTGCGAGGTGGATTTCACTGTTCAGGACCAGGGAACAGTGTTCGAACTGCTTCCCGGCGCCTCGTTGAGCCTGTACGTCAAGGGGACCACATTCTTCCTGGATCAAGCGGAGGTCAACTTCAACGGCGACCCAGCCGACTTCACCATTTATAACCTGGGCACCAGCGACATCGTCCTAGAGGACGGCGCTCTTGTGTGTGCGACGATCATTTCGCCCGACGCGCCGTTAGTCATGATCAACCATGCCGAGTTCTTTGGTACGTTCGTGGGCGAAACGCTTGACTTGAGCAACACGTCCGAATTCCACCACGACGGTAGCGGTGCCTCCCTTGATAGCTGCGGCAATGGTTTGGCCGACACGGAAGGTGTCGCCGGCTCCGTCAGCACCGGCGGAGTCCTCTCCGCGGCCACGTTCGACGAGTGGTACAACGATGTGCCGGGGGTGAACGTCTCCGGCGTGCACCGGATCACCATCACGCGCGACGGCTGGGGCGTCTACTCCTTCCTGAGCTCTGACTTCCATCCGATCGATGGGCAGTTGTTGGGTAACCAAGCGGATAGCAACAACCACTACTTTACCTACGCCATCGACGCCGAGTTCGTCTATCAGCAGTGTGCCGGCCAGTTTGTCGAGTTCAACGGAACCGATGACATGTGGCTGTTCATCGACGGGAAGCTGGTCCTGGACATCGGCGGCGTCGGGGACAGCACGTCCCAGTATATCGCGCTGGACCGTCTGAGCCTCGTGGACGCTGAGACCTATCACTTCCAGTTGTTTTACGCCCAGCGGCAGTCGTTCCAGGCGGTCTTCAATCTGCGAACGAACCTGGTCCTTTCGTCGGATGATGTGATGCCCTCGGTTACCGCGATGTTCGACTAGAGCGCAAGCCGAATCGCTGTTGGGCAGCCGTTGTGAGATAGGAATGAAATCGGGCGGCTTAGGAAGCGCGCGGCCGATCGCTGGCGATGTTCTACCCCTGTACTTGGCCGCTGACTCGCCGCCGCAT
>JACZXL010000166.1 GCA_022571635.1 Planctomycetota bacterium | reverse complement strand
GAGGGCCAGGAGCGGGAGCGTTCCGGGGGCGGGAACGCCGAAGTGCAGGTCGTCGATCTCCGCTTCACCCGCCGCATCAATGAGCAGCGCAGCGTCGAAGGGCTCGTTTGAAAGGAGCCCGACGAAGTTCCCGACAGGATTCTGGCCATAGTCGTCACTGACGTAGAACAACCGTCCGTCCTGGTACAGCTCGATCCGCAAGATGCCGGGGAAGTCGGCGCCGATCCAGAGCTGGGGGGTGTCGAAGGCGAGGGCGATGTCGCCGTTGCCGTCCAGACCCCAACAGTCGTTGACGTGACTACAGGTGTTTTGAATGCTGTCATTGCCATCGGTAAAAAGAATACCGAAGTCGGCATATTGATCGGTGATGAATGTTCCAGCCGCGAAGCCGGTAAAGTCGATCGTCGTGAACTCGCCCACGGCGGCGATCCATTCGTCCTTGTCGGTAAACTCCATTACGCCGGCGGAGGCGGGCAAGGCGAGGGGAATCGCACAAAAGACACATGCGGCGGCGAGATGTTGAGGTAAGGCCATCATTCAAACTCCTAGAGCACGCGGCTCTCACAAAGGTACCCCCGCAGGGGACGGAGGCAAGAGGAATGTGCGGGATCTGGATCACAGCGGAATCCGGGAAACGGCGCCCGGCCACACGGCCGGGCGCCGATATCAAAATGTCGACTCCCGCTGGCGATTGAGGGGCAGCGGCGAGGAGCAGCAGAGCCCTCACCCCGGCCCTCTCCCAGGGGGAGGGGGAGAGGGAGAGAGCGGGACGGGGTTTTTAGGGATCGCTGACCGCCTCGACCGCCTCGATGCAGGCGATCAGGGCCTCCATGTCTTGGGGGTAGAACTTGTCGTAGCACTCCTGGACGGTCTTGGGCACCTCGGTTGGGGGGGTGGGCTGGCAGGGGCCCCATGCCGAGAGCAGGGCCAGCAGGTCCTTCACGCCGACGACGCCGTCACAATCCAGGTCCGCCGGGCATCCGAGGCAGGGGCCCCAGGCGCCAAGGAGGATGAGCAGGTCCTTCACCCCCACCGTCCCGTCGCAATCCAGGTCGGCGAAGCAGCACAACTGGCAGTTCTGGTCGGGGACGAGGATCACGGCGTGGGCCTCGATGGACGGACCCGGGTCAAAATCGGCCCACGCGATAATCCAGCCGTCGTCGCTGACGTCGTGGGCTTGGACCACTAGGAAGCCTTCCGTGCCGAAGCATTGGTTGACGATCTTCGTGTTCAGATCGACGACGGTCCACGTCTGTCCGCTGCCTTGCCAGCGCAGGGCGAGCTGGGTGGTCTCGTTCGATCCCACGATGAGCATGATGCCGCCGTCCGGATTCGTGATCGCTTCGGCGCGGGACTGGTGCCCGACGGGCAGTAGCGAATTCAGGTTGAACGGAGCGGCGGCGGGGTCCTCCCAGAACAGGGCGCTCATCTGGCAGGGGTTGTCGTCGTTCTCGTAGCCCCAGCCGACGATGGAGGCGCTGTCATTCACGCCCCGGGATTCCGAGCCGCCGAGGCTGAGGTCGGTCAGGGCGGCGGTCGGGGAAAAGCGCACCGCGTCCTTCTTGCGCTCGCAGGGAATGATGGGGACGATGCACTGCCCGCCTAGGGGTCGGTCGGAGTAACCGACGGCTAGGGAGCCGATGTCGCGGCCGTGGCTCTCGTAGTCGCAAAACGGCGGGTTGATGATCGGCAGCAGCTCTTGGAGCGCGTCGCTCCCGTCCAGCACGGCCTTGAAACCCAGTACCGTCGCGAAGAGTTGGAAGTTGTCGTCGGGCGGACAGAAGCAGTTCGACAGGCCGGAGGCGTCGCCCACCACGACCGGGGGATCAGCGTTATTGATCGCCCAGGCGACGCGAGCCACGTCGAGCTTCGGCGCTCCGTCATCAGGGACGCTGTAGGTCGCCAGATCGATCGTGGGCAGGGGCGGAAACGCCGGGTCGTAGAGGTTGATCTGCCAAACCAAGGCATGCTGCTCACCGTTGATGTCGGCCCAACCCACGGCCATTCCGTCGTCATTGATCTCGTAGGCTGCGCTCTCTGCGTTCGCATCGAGACGGGCGAGCGTGTGCAGGTCGTGAAACCCTTTCGTGAGGTTGTAGGCGGCCACAGGCAACCAAAGGAACGCGTGCTTCTTCTGGCCGACCATATACGCACCGACTGCTTGGTGCTGGTCGTTGAGGCCGAACGTGATGTTGTTCGGATTGGGGATGAAGCCCAGGGCCGTGATGTCCACCACCCGGTAGCAGTCCTCCTGGGCCATCGCGGGCCAGACAACGGCCCAACTCAGGCAGCCGGCGATGGCAAGGACGCTCGCCGGGCGGCGCCAGAAGTTTCGCGGACGGTGCGGAAGATTCATTTCATTGTGTCGCATGAGTCATTCTCCTAGAATTGGTCAGCAGTTCTTTCTGCGCGTCATGCGAATGGCGCGCTCTGTATGGGTCCATGCCCTACAAGGGCATGGGCCCTTTTCCTCCGGGAGGGATCGACCGAGCCTCGTACTGCGTTTGTACCTTGCCGGGACAGCTCCTTTCTGGGCGCACCTCTGGCGCCCACCGCCAGGCAGCGCGATCGCTGTCCTGTTTCGTTGCGTCAGGTGTTCTCGTGAATTACCGCGTCCACACCTCCGTTGCCATGCGGGCGCACGTCGGCAGACCGCTTCTTCGTCCGTGAATTGCCTTGGCTCGGCCTTTCCCTGGCCCGCGGTCCCCGTCATGTCACCTGCGGATTTGAACTGTCACGTGTCTTGTAACGCGCGAGGCGCACGTGTCAAGCGAAAATCTCTGGAACTTTGGGGGCTGACCAAACCATGTCAGTAAAAGCGCTCAGTTCTTTGGTCAGAAAGTTGGTCAGAAACTTGGTCATGTTTTTGGTCAACAATGCGCGCAAAGGAGCGTGTGGCTACCGTAGGGCGCGATACTGCACCGCCACGATCGTTGCGAGTTCGGTCTTTGGATGGCAACTACACAGGCGTCAACTGATCAGGGGACATCCGTTTACCGAACAGGTTTTCCCGGCGAGTCTACTTATTTCCCAGTCAAAGGCTGGAAACCTGAGGTGTTCACTAGGCACGTCTGACACCTATTCGCTCGCTGCCTTCGCGGAGCAGTTGGTACGCCGGGTTGTGTACCACCGCCGCGAGCCGGGTTGTGTCAACCCGGTTCGCGCCCGAACACGAAACGCCGTCCGCCGTGCACCGCACCGCCAATCCCGATTCCATCGGGATTCCTCCCGTGAACCGGGGCGACATCCCGATGGAATCGGGAGCTCGCTCTTCGTGCCTTCGTGCCTTTCTCACCCCACCCGGACCTTCGCAAAGCCTCAGGTCCGGCTTCCCGGCTCCATCCGTGTCCATCTGTGGCGAAAGAAGCCTTGAGGTCTGAGGCTTGAGGCTTGAGGACCGAACGGTCGCGCTGGCGCGCCCAGATGAGGCCCTGAAACGTTGACCCGCGCTCAAAGTTCTTAGAAAAAAACCTGCCTGGTGAAGCGCCAAGCCGCATTCTGCGGACCGATTTATCACATGCACCTTCCCAGCGCGCGCACACGCGACCGCTAGGCCCTTCATAGAAGGAGCTGTTGTTCCGTGTTCACATCATCAATGTCAACAAGTCAGATTCCCGGGGCGCGGCGTCTGTGGCGCGCGCAAACTAATCCCTATGCCGCTCAGAATCCTGCGCGCGCCAGGACGACCGACCCTCATTTGCGTGCGCCAATCAACGATCGGCCGGATTGTCCTTCTTGTATTTCCGGGTGGGCGCGGCATCTCTGGCGCGCGCAAGCTAATCCCTCTGCCGCAAAAAATCTCGTGCGCGCCTCCGGGAATAGAGCCGTGCTGGGTCGGCGGGGATCGGCTGTCTACGAGCCGTTTGTTGCCGGCGACGACGGCTGGGGGAGGCGGTCGGTAATGCGTGGTGTTCGACAGAGGTGGATCTCGCCGTCCTCACCGAGCTGGGCTGCGCCGAGCTCCAGCAGGACTTCCAGCGCCGCTTCCTGCTCGGCCTGTTTCTTGGAGGGCCCCCAGCAGGACTTGAACCGCCGAGCGCCGATCTCCACGCATACTTCAAAGCACTTGGCGTGGTCCGGCCCCTTCTCATCCAGCACGATGTACAGCGGCGTCTGATCCAGCATGTGTTGAGCAGTCTGCTGAAGCACGGACTTGAAGTTGTATTGATGCCCGGATTGGGCCGCGTAGTCGATCATCGGCTCGAGGTGCTTGAGGATGAATCGGCGGGCGACCTCCAATCCGCCGTCGATGTACAGTGCACCGATCAGCGATTCGTACACCGCGGCAAGCACCGATTTGGGAAGCGCGGCCCGATCGGACATTCCCTTGCCCAGCCTGAGCAGCTCGTCCAGCCCAAGCTCGTCGGCAATGACAGCGCAGGTTCGGCGGCTGACCACGGTGGATTTGATCTTGGTGAGGTCACCCTCGAGCAGGTCGTCGAATCTCTCAAAGAGGTGTCCGCAGACCACCATCCCCAATATGGCGTCGCCAAGGAACTCCAGGCGTTCGTTGCTCTGGAGGCGCGAGTCGGCCAACGACGCGTGCGTCAAGGAGCGTTCGAGCAGCTTCTTGTCCTGGAATTGGTGCCCGAGCAGTTGCTCGACTTTACGAATGTCTTGGGGGTCCATGAATCCCGCCGTGCACGAAGTGCTACATCGGGCCGTGTCCGTGCAGGACGTGCGGCCACTTCGAACCAGTCATCGGCTCTGGGCGGGTTTTACGGTCGCCGCTTGTGCGTCAGGCGGCCGGAAAACCGGTCCAGCGGAGCTCACGCGGCTCCTGCGTCGTACCCTACCCTATGTTCATCGGCCACCGTGAGCCACCATCTCAGTTCAGGTTCGCAAGTTTTTATCACCTCAGCCGCCCAGCGCGGCCTTGGACACGGTTCCGAGGGTCCGTGGCGCGGATCTGGGAAACTGGGCGACCCGGCGGTAGCGGCGATACGTGCGGCGTGCTACGCTACCCGGTCCCGAGCCAAGGCGGTTGGACCGAGCCCGGGAAACCGTGAACTGATCTGGGACGATCTGGAGCGCTCATGCATTATCCGCGTCGAGTCAGCACGATAAAGCGCAGGCGGCAATTCGGCTTTCGAGCCCGCATGAAGACGCGCCTCGGTCGCAAGCTCATCAATCAGAAGCGTCGCTTAGGCCGCCGGCTGACGCCCATCTGAGGTGAGGCGGCGAGCGTCGAGGTGGCGCTGGGGCTGATCCCTCACCGGGTTTCATCAATCTCCTTTGCCAACTGGGCCGCGATCTCGTCCGGGGTGCGCCGCGCCGCCTGAACAATCACATCGGCCAATCGGCGGTAGGTCGGCTCCCTTGCCCTGAGGACCTCCTCCAGCTCGTCCAGTGAGCCGGCTCCAGTGAGGGAGGGACGGTCGCCGAGGTTGCGCTCGAGGCGTCGCCTCAAATCGCTCACCGGGCACGCCAGATAGATCAACCAGGCCCGCCTCGCCCGTCTTTCGTCCTGGAGGCGTTGCTGGGCTGCGTCGATCATCGGCGTCCCGCCGCCGAGGGCCACCACCTGCCCATCCTTCTCTAATATCCTATTCAGTTGCCGGACCTCAGCCGCGCGCCAGGCTGGTTCGCCGTGTACCGACCAGACCTCGTGCACCGACGGCTCGGCGAAGGTCTCGAGCACACGGTCATCCAACTCCACGAACGGCTGCTGCAAAAGATCCGCAAGTCGTTGTCCTACCGATGACTTACCGCAGCCGCGAGGTCCCATCAACAGCGTGTTCATGTCAGACATTACGCCAACGGTCGTGGATCTGACACCGCGGGCGCCTTCCCACCCAAAGCAGCGTCCCCAGTCTGTCGTATCTGGCCAGGTTCACAGGCGCATGTCACCAAAATCGCCCCGCGTGTGGGCTGGGACAAATTTTCGCTGGAATTAGGGAAACTTGCGCTTGTATTGAGTTCAACACATCGCGATGATATCAACGCACGGTGGTGAGGGAAGAAAGAATGAGTCTTGTCCGTCGCGCGGGAAGTTCGTCAGCCGACCTGCTACTGGGGCGGGTCGTGTTCAGTGTCTCGGAGGCGCGGCGCGCTCTGCCGTATGTTGCCCGTGCCGTTCGCGATATTTGCGACGGGTATCAGACCGCTCAGCAATGCCGAGCTTCGCTCACGCAGCGGCCCGACCTCGCCAAGCAGGAATGGCTTGTGTTTGAGCGCGACGCCGCGCTACGGCAACTGAACCGCGCGATTGACGAGTGTGACGCGGTGGGGGCTGAGGTGACGGATATTTCCACGGGATCGATTCGGTTCGAGGCCAGGACCGAGGGGCGCGCCGTGAGCCTGTTGTGGCGGATCGGCGAACCAACCACCGGGGCCTGGGCCGATCTGATCGAATAGTTGGACGTCGGTCTGTTGTAACGCTTTGGTTCAGGCGGCACGACGAATAAGCGCGCCGCCGAGGTAGCGAAGCAGGCCGTCGTGATCTTGGTCGCTGTGGAAGTTGGTAAACCGCAACGCCATGCGCCGCGGCCCGGGGTCGTCTATCTCGTCGTTGACCCAGACGACATCGGCTGAGGCTTTGACGCTGGAGGTCGCTCCAGGCAGCGTGAGATGGATGGCGATCGACTCGCCGGGCTCCAGCGCCTCATCCAGTTCAATCCTTACGCCCGTCTCGGAGATGTCGTAGGCGTGCCCCAGAAGCGCCCGATCGGCATCGCCCGCCAGTCGCTTCGCCTCCACGGTGGTGTACATGGGCATCAGCGTGAATCGCTGGTGCGCGCGACGATCGATTGGGTTGGTCGTGGCGGACATGTCGTTGCCTCCAGTGTACACCGCGCTTTTGGCGATGCGGGTACAAAGACCAAGGTTCGGCGAAGTTAGATATCGGCGGTTGGGCCCCCACGCTTGAGCGCCGCATACCAGCCGTCCACGGCGTTGACTCTGGGTAAACTCCGGCCTTGGGCGGAGATTGACTCAGTCGCTGCGGTTGGCCCACCGCGCGAGCAGTTGCACTTTCGCCCCGTATATCTTCACCCCCAACCGCTGCTCGATCTCGGCGATGATGTGGCGGGGCAGCTCCCGAACGAGTCGCTCACTGAGTTCGGCGGGCAAGTCGCGGATCTCACCCGTCTCCCGGAGGCGAACGTGCGAGTGCTCGTTCGTGTCGGCGTCATAGCGACAGCACCCATTGGTGGTCGCCAGCTTCCGGGCGAGACCGACCTTGCACAGCGCTTCGAGGGTGTTGTAGACCGTAGCCAGGCTGAGCCGGCCGGCCTGAGGCTTGACCACGCGATACAGCTCTTCTGCGGTAGGATGGTTCGTGCTCGCCTTTAGGGCCTCATACAACGCCAAGCGCTGGCAGGTGCATCGGAGGCGGTGGCGTTCGAACAGATCGCGCGTCCTCACCGTCCTTGTCCCTCCCGGTCCCGCAGACCGTTTTCGCTCCGGATCATCGATTGATTATTCTCTCGGCCAGCGCGCCGGACCACTTTCGGTAAAACATCCGGGCCAGGTGTCCCCGGCTCCTATTCTTCGGGAGAGTCCAGTTGCCATGAAGATCCTGCGTACACCGGAACAGGCGCCGATCGACCCGCTGCGGGGCAAGCCGGTCGCGGTCGTGGGCTTCGGGAACCAGGGATACGCCCACGCCCTGAATCTTCGGGAATCGGGCCTTGATGTCGTGGTCGGGACACGTCCCAACTCGCCCAGCTTCCACCGAGCATCGACGCTCGGATTTGACTGTCTGCCTATCCCAGACATCGCCAAGAACGCCAAACTCGTCATTCTGGCATTGCCGGATGAAGTTCAGCCACAGGTATATGAATGCGACCTAGCCCCGCAACTCAGCGGTGGTTCGATCATTGGCTTTCTTCATGGGTTCAATATTTGTTACGACCTCATCCAACCCGCCGCGGACGTCGGCGTCATCCTGGTCGCACCAAAGGGACCGGGTGATACGCTGCGACGGTTGTACTGCGAGGGCAAAGGTCTTCCGTGTCTCTTCGCCGTGCACCAAGATTCACCCGCCGGCGACGCCGAGGCAATCGGTCTGGCATGGGCGAACGCAATCGGTTGTGCTCGCGCGGCGATTGTCTACACCACGTTTCGCGACGAGACCGAAACGGACCTGTTTGGCGAGCAAGCCGTTCTGTGCGGCGGTATGAGTCAGCTCATGGTGGCGGCGTTCGAGACGCTCGTCGACGCTGGATATCCGCCCGAGTTGGCCTATCTCGAATGCTGCCACGAGATGAAGCAGATCGCCGATCTCGTCTACCAACGCGGCTTGGCCGGAATGTACAAAGCGATCAGCAACACCGCCGAGTTCGGCGCGTATCGTGCCGGCCCACTGCTCATTGATGAGCGAGTAAGGGTGCGGATGCGTCAACTGCTCACTGAAGTGAGGGATGGTACGTTCGCCAAAGCGGTGCGAGATGATTATGCCGGCGGATTTCCGTGGTTCATGCAGCAGCGCGAAGCCGCGCGCGGCGGTCCGATCGAATCTGCGGGCGAAGCGGTGCGAAACCTTATGCCCTGGCTGGCTGAATCAACAGAGGCAGTACCTCCTGAGCCGAAGGAACCGTAACCGTTCTCATACCCGCACGTTGAATCGCAGAACCCACCACCGTGACGATTCCTGACGCCATCATCCTCG
>JACZXL010000165.1 GCA_022571635.1 Planctomycetota bacterium | reverse complement strand
GCCATGGCGCCGAATCTCTCGACGGTTGCCGACGGCGTCGTCTTGACCTGGCTTGAGTCGGTCGAGCGAGAGCAAACCACCGGACGTGATGATCACCGTCGCCTGCGCGCGCTGCGATTCGCTCGATACGCCAACGGCAGTTGGACTGAGCCAAGGACGATCGTTACGCGCGACGATTTTTTTGCGAACTGGGCGGACCTGCCGGCCCTGGTGCAAGCCGGCGACGGAACGCTCTTTGCCCACTGGCTCCAGAAATCAGCTGACGCCACCTACGCCTACGACATCGTCGTCGCGCGTTCAACCGACGACGGCGTGACCTGGCGGACGCTGGGGCGCTTACACGATGACCAGACCCACACTGAGCACGGGTTTGTGTCGCTTGTCGCCGAGGCGAACGGCGTTCGCGCCTTCTGGCTCGATGGACGAGAAATGGTCAGCGATGGCGGCGAAGATGATCTGATCGGTGAAGCCGAGCCCGGGAGCATGACACTTCGCACCGCGTTCATCGGCTCCGAGATCGGCCCAAGCACGTTGATCGACGATCGCGTGTGTGAATGTTGCAATACGTCGGCCGTCGTTACCGAGGACGGCGCTATGGTGGTGTATCGCGATCGAAGCACCGATGAGACCCGTGACGTTTCCATCGTGCGCCGAGTCGGCGATAAATGGTCGGATCCGAAGTCGCTTTTTTCAGATGGATGGCAGATCGCCGGCTGCCCGGTCAACGGCCCGGCTATTGCGGCCAGCGGATCGCACGTCGTCGTGGCGTGGTTCACGGGCGCGACCGACTCCGGCTCGGTGCGCGCCGTATTCTCAACGGATGGCGGCGCGCGGTTCAGCGCGCCGATTGCCGTGGACGACACCTGGCCGATCGGGCGCGTGGCCGTGGTGCTTGTGAAGTCGGGTGAGGCAATCGTGAGTTGGCTGGATGGCGGCGAAGGGAGCGGGGCGATCGCGCTACGACGTGTGACCGCAAGCGGCCAACAGGGTGAACCACTCATCGTGGCCCAGACCAGCGGCGCACGAACGACCGGCTTCCCCAAGCTCGCGCGATCCGGTTCGAATGTCGTACTCGTCTGGACCCAAGACGCCGAGCCGACGCGCCTGCGTGCGGTGACGATTCCGATTGCCGATATCCCCACGGCGGCGACGAACAAGTAGTTGAGCCGTCGATCCGATCCGCACAGAAACGGCGTGCCTGGGGAACGGTGCGCGGACGACGGCCGTCGCCGGTTCGCCCCCGGGTATTCACCCGGGGCTACAAGGGGCGGTTCACATCTATCTGGGATTCATGTGAGAGGCCTCTGGCCAACACGCGTGACAGGACTCGAACCTGTAACCTTCGGTTCCGTAGACCGATGCTCTATCCAATTGAGCTACACGCGCTCATTTGACTACATTAGCGGCGGTAAGCCTAGCCGTCGCCTCGGAGCGGCTCAACCGCCCTTTGAGCGGCTGAACCTGACCGATCGGTCGATTCGGCCAGCGGAGTTGATTTCCTAGCGCGGCAGACCATAATGTCTCCTTCTAATTGATTGACCCAGGCAGGAACCCCCGACGTGCCCAACTCCAACTCAGCCAAGAAGCGTGTCCGCCAGAACGCCAAGCGGCATGCGCTCAACCAGTGGCGGAAGCGCCGGATCAGCGACCAGATCAAGAGCTTCCTCAAGGCGGTCCAGGATCAGGACGTCAAGACGGCGGAGACGGAGTACCGCAAGACCTGCGGAATTCTCGATAAGGTTGCCTGCACCAGCACCCTTCATCGCAACACGGCCGCCCGCCGAAAGAGTCGTCTCGCCCGCCGGCTCAACGCCTTGAAGACCGCGTAAGAGCGGCACCACCGGGCCCGCCCACCGCCGCCTTTCCCGGGAGTTAGGCTACGCCATGACCAGGACTCGCGCAACGGGGGCGACGGGCGAGTCCCAAGCGTGGCTGGCAACGTACCTTGACGCCTCCAAGAAACCCCTGACGATCCTTGCCTTTTTGCTTCCGCTCGTCGTGGCCTACGAGATCGGCTTGGCGTTCGCGCTGCGATCAAGCGAGGGGGTACTGACGAACAAAGCCCACGTGACGCTGCTTCGTTTCTTCGACACCTTCGGGATCAGTGCCGGGGGCGGGCTGTATCTGGGCGGGGCGGTGCTGGTCGTGGTGCTGCTGGTGTGGCATCTGCTCACGCGCGATCCGTGGCGGCTGGAGCCGGCCACACCCGGCCTGATGGCGGTCGAGTCGCTCATCGTGACGATCCCACTGATCGTGCTGGCGCAAGTGATTCTGCGCAACAGCGCGGGGTCTCAGCCCATGCCGGCCACCCCAGTCGTGGACGCCACGGCGTTGGGCTCGTTGACCATCTGGTCGAAGCTGGCCATCAGCATCGGGGCCGGACTCTACGAGGAGCTGATGTTTCGGATGCTACTGATCGCGGTGCTTCACACGCTGCTGGTCGATGTGGGCAAGCTCAACTCGACCCTCGGCGCGATAATCGCGATCGTCGTCTCGGCAAGTGCGTTCACCATCTACCACCCGCAGGCGGCGGATTTCGACAGCGGCATGTTCTATTTTGTGGCGGGGTTGTACTTCGGCGGCGTCTACGTGGTGCGGGGCTTCGGGATCGTGGTCGGGGTCCATGCGATCTACGACATTATCATGGTGTCGATGTTGCCCTCGTAGGTCGGGGCGGATGAGGCCTCCGGCACCCCAGAGACGCCCGGGACGGCTACCGGGCCTGCCAAACCGACTAATCCCCAGTCGGTGGAATAGAAGGATCGCGCTGGGCGGTTGAAGGACCAGGGAGAGCCGTGGTATGCTTCCCCTTGACGCGGTCCGCCCGCCGCACTGAGTACCCCTCCGCCAACCACTGAAATAACCCACCCAGGCCATAAGCAGGCAAACCCAAGGAGAACCATGATGCAACGAGTGACCGTATTTGCCGCCGCGTTGGCGCTATGTGCCGGCTCAACGGCATACGCCCAAGATTACGCCCCGACTGAAGACGCCCAGGATAAAGACGCCAAGAAACTGACGATCGGCGACACCGCGCCGCCCATCGACATCGCGCACTGGATCAAGGGCGACAAGATCGACGAGTTTGAATCCGGCAAAGTGTACGTCGTGGAGTTCTGGGCGACCTGGTGCCCCCCGTGCCGAGCCAGCATGCCCCATCTCTCCAAGCTGCAAGAACAGTACACGGATTACGACGTGACCTTCATCGGCGTGAGCGATGAGGACCTCCAAACCGTCATCAGTTTCCTCTTCAAGGAGGACAAGAAGGACGGCGTCATCCAGAACGAGCGCACGCGCTACACGCTGACCACTGATCCGGATCAGTCCGTCAAGAACGACTACTTCCGCGCCGCCGGCCAGCGCGGCATCCCCACCGCGTTCATCATCGGCAAGGACACCAAGGTCGAGTGGATCGGCCATCCAATGGAGATGGACGAGCCGCTGGAAGCCGTCGTCAAGGACACCTGGGACCGCGCCGGGTTTAAGGAGCTACTCAATCTTCGCAAGGAACTGAGAGCGGCACTTGACAATGGTGATCACGAACGAGCGATGAGCGTACTCGACAAGCTCGTGAACATCGATCCTGATGCCGCGAACAACTACCGGCGGACCAAGTTCAATCTGCTTTTGACCACGTTGAACCAGCCTACGAAGGCCTACGAGATCGGGCGCGAATTGATTCGTTCCAGTTGGGACAGCGCTCAGCTCCTAAACGACATCGCCTGGTTCGTCGTCGATGATCAGACTGTCCAGACGCGGGACCTGGAGTTCGCTCTCAAGGCCGCGAGGCGGGCCACCGAGCTGAGTGAGCAAAAGGACACCGCGATTCTCGACACGTTGGCTCGCGTCTACTACGAAAAAGGCGACGTGAAATCAGCGCTCAAATGGCAGCGACTCGCCGCCCAGACCCTCTCCGACGACGACCCCTTCGCGGATGATGTCCGCGAGGCTCTAAAGAAGTACCAGCAGGAAGTGGATTCGGAGATCTGAGCGCCCGGCGGCTCCGAGCGGAACCCCACTTGATCGATCATTGGGCTCGGTCCCCGGCCGGGCCCTTTTCTTTGCGCCGGATAAGGCGACCTGCCCTCAACCGAGCTGCACTTCGCAGCCGGACTCGGCGGATCGATACAGCGCATCGAGAAGCCGCTGCACCGCGCGACCGTCTGTCGCAGAAGCCTCGGGCGCTTTGCGCTGGTCGAGGTTTTCGGCAAACACTTCGTACTGGCGCTGCCACGCCGCGGCCCAGGCGTCGCCGGGGGGGAGGCTTGGTTTCGTGTCCACGAGATAACCATCCTGCTGGGCGGTGAGAATCACTTCGTTGGACCACAGATCAAAGAAGCACCCGCCCTTATCACCGAGCAGCAGCACGCCATCACGATAGATTCCATTGGGTACGTCAGCCGCCCAGGTCGTGTTGAGCTCCAATGACATGCCGTTGTCGAAATGAATCAGCGCGGTGATCGCATCCTCGACATCAAAGACGCCCTTGGGGTTCGGCGGCCCGGCCCACATCTCGTCGTAGGTGTATTTCTCGATCGGCGAGCCGAACGTGCTCGTGCAAGCGGCACAGACGCGCGTCGGCTTGGGATGTCCGGTGAGATACAGAACCAGGTCGAGCAGGTGTACGCCCAAGTCCATGAGCACCCCGCCGCCTGACTCGCGCTTCGTCGTGAACCATCGCCCCAGCCCGGGAATCCCGCGGCGGCGATACAGCGTGGCCTTGGCGTGGTAGATTCGCCCGAGTCGGCCGGCGTCGATGAAACGCTTTACCGCGCGCGATGCGGGGGCAACTCGGCAGACGAACCCCATCTGAAGGAGTCTGTCCGCCCGCTGGGCCGCGTCGATGATCTCGTCGCACTCGCCCCCGTTGATCGCCATCGGCTTCTCCAACAGCACATCCTTGCCGGCTTGAAGCGCTGCAATGGCCAGGGGCTTGTGCGTTGAGGTGGGCGTGGCAATGGCGACCGCCGACACATCGCTCATCTCAAGAAGCGCCGCATGTGAGTTCGTCGCGATGGCGCCGTTGTACTGCCCCGCCAGCTGCTTCGCTCGATCTTCATCGATATCGCAGACCGCCGCGACTTCCAACCCAACCTTCGCCGCCGTCTGGGCATGCAGCTGCGCAATCCCCCCCGCCCCGATGATTCCAATACGATGCGGCATTGACGTGCTCCTGTCCTCTGCGGGCACGCAACAATACCGGCTGGGCCGCGCCGATACAATGCCGCCGTCAACGGTCGGCTTTGAGCCCCAGGAGATCGAGTCGGTGAGCCGCACGCATACCATCGTCGTCGGCGCCGGAATCATCGGCGTTTGCTGTGCCTACTACCTGGCCAAGCGCGGCCACCGTGTCACGCTCATCGACAAAGGCGAGATCGGAAGCGGGGCGTCGTTCGGCCCCGCCGGCATTATCGCCGTCGGCCATCCTCCGATGCCTCGGCCGGGACTGGTTCGGCAGACCTTGCGGTGGATGTTCGATGGTTCCAGTCCGTTGTATGTTCCGCCCCGACTCGACCTGGAACTGTGGCGATGGCTGTGGAAATTCAGCCGCGCATGCACGCACAAGCACGAAGCCTATTGCATGGAGTTCCTCGGGAAGCTGGGTGCTCAAGCGGGCGCCTGCTTCGAGACGATCGTCAGCGAGGCAGACATTCCCTGTGACTATCGGCCGTGCGGCTGGCTGGAGGTGTTTCGCTCCGAAGAAGGACAACGACGAGGCGAGCACGACGCCCAACTGCTGCGCCGTTACAACTTCGACGTCGATGTCCTGAGCGGCGACGAAGTGCGCGACCGCGAGCCGATGCTCAAGCCCGGCGTGGTGGGAGCGTTGCACTATGTCCAGAGCGCGATCGCCGATCCACATCAGTTCCTCGTCAAACTGGCCGAACAGGCCCAACGGCACGGCGCACGACTGCTCGTCAACACGGAGCTTCGGCGGATCGTTCTGAGCCACGGCCGATTCGTTGGCGTCTGTACCCGAGATACCGACCGAATCGACGCGGATACGATCGTGCTCGCCGCCGGCCCGTGGACCACGAAGCTGGCGGCATCCATCGGCCTGGACATACCCATGCAGCCGGGCAAGGGGTATCACCGCAATATCACGCGGCCCGATCCCTGCCTGAGCACCGCCTGCGTTTTGGCCGAACGATATATCGCGGTCACGCCCATGTCCGGCTTCCTGCGCCTCTCCGGAACGGTGGAGTTTTCCGGGATGAACCATCGACTCGTGACCAGGCGGCTGAACATGCTCAGCAACGCGGCGAATGTGTTTTTGGAAGGCATCGATCAGTCGCAAACGATCTCGGAATGGTGCGGCCTTCGACCCTGCACCGCTGACGGCCTTCCCGTCGTAGGGTGGGCGCCGAACCTCCAAGGGGTATTCATTGCCACCGGGCATGCTCGGATGGGATTCACTCTCGGGCCGGTGACGGGCAAGCTCGTCGCCGAGTCGATCCTGGACGGCACGCCGTCGATCGACCTCACGCCCCTGCGTGTCGATCGGTTCGCGCACCGTCGCCGCCGCCGGACTTTAGCCCGTGCTTGACATGCGCCGCTCGACGGCGCAGACTTGACGTGTATTGCGGGTGTAATTCAGTGGTAGAATGTCAGCTTCCCAAGCTGAACGTCGCCGGTTCGAATCCGGTCACCCGCTTTGGTCACGGAACTTTGATCGCCGTTGACCGGGGAGGTCAGCGCGGCGGCTTGCTCTCGTGCAGGGCGCTGAGTCGGAGTTGCGGCCAAGAGAGGTTGTCCCGCTCGAGTTATCGAAGCTCTGCTCAGCGGCCCGACGCAGTTCCCGTACGTCGCTGTCCGCATTGATGTGCGGTAGACGACTCAGGTTCATTCACCGGGCCACGCTCACCGCATCCTTGAACGCCTCCCGTATCGCCGGAACGTGACCCTTGCTCCAAGCCCTGTGCCTCGGCCCGTGTCGCTCGTAGACTGTTGTTGCCATGACCAGCCTCCTTCGGTTGTGGACACGCTCCCGGCTACTGGACACAGCGCGGGAGCATTTTTTTTCGGGATGGCTCCACCGCGAATTGAGGCTCTTGCCATGCTTGGCCTCCCTGTGCAGGTCAATCCGAGCTGATATCTCACAAATACCGCTTGGATACAAGCCCGCCTGTGATACACTGTTCCCGACCGGCTGCATGGGGGGCATCTGTGGCCGAGGACGAGCGGCCTACGCTGCCACATGCTCCCTTGGTCTCCAAACGACTGAGGGGCAGTAGACCGGAAACAGCGAGGAGGGTATTGCACGATGATTCGAAAGCGCGTCTTGATTCTTGCGGCCTGTGGTTTCATCGCGGGGGCGGCGACGCCTGCCGTTGCTTCGTTTCACTTCATGCAGATCGAGCAAGTGATCGGAGGCGTCAACGGCGACGTTACGGCCCAGGCGATTCAGCTTCGAATGCGTACCAGCTTCCAGTGTTTCGTCAGCGGCGCGAGGCTCTGGGTTCGCGATGCGGCCGGCGAAAACCCCGTTCTTTTGATCAATTTCACCACCAGCGTTCCCGGCTGCAGCACCGGCGACCGAGTGCTGATCACCAGCCCCAACTTCACGAGCCTCCTCGACAACACCATCCAGCCGGACTTCACGCTGACGAACCTGATTCCCGCAAGTTACCTTGCCGCAGGCACGATGACGTTCGAGAACAATTCCGGAACCATCGTGTATTGGCGACTCTCTTGGGGCGGGAAGAACTACAGCGGCGACACGACGGGGGCGCTGACCAACGACGCCGATGGAGAGTTCGGCCCTCCGTACGAGGGGCCACTGCCAGCCGACAGCCTGCAAGCGCTGCAGTTCCAGGGTTCGGCGAATGCTCCGAGCACGAACAACCGGGATGACTACGCGCTCACGAAAGGCGCGTCAACGTGGACCAACAATGCCGGCGACAGCGGCACGCTCGTCGAACCAAGTCCTTGCCCGGCGGACTTCGACAACAGCGGCGACGTTGGCGTGAAGGATCTGCTCTTCTTGCTGGGCGCCTGGGGGCCGTGTCCGCCGAAGGAAGATTGTCCCGCGGACTTCGACGAAAGCGACGACGTCGGCGTGAAGGATCTGCTCTTCTTGCTCGGTACTTGGGGGCCGTGCCCGTAAACTAAGCGCTGCTTACGACCTGCCGCCCACCCTCTGCCGCGATGTTGATCTGCACCATCGGAACGCCCATCAGCTTCCGTACCCGTGCCAGAGTCTCAATCGCCCGTAGGTATCGGTACTGCACGGTGGAGAGCGTCCGCTCCCAGTACGACGCTGCGGCAGGATGTCCGTCTTGAGAGTATCCGGCAGCGTCGGCCATGCGTCCATCAGGCGCGCGAGGCGGGGGTCTCCAGGCTGTTTCGCGGTCGAATCGCCGGGAGAATCGCCGCGGGTGGGTTCACCGTGCTCGTAATAGTTTGTGGTTTCAGTCGGTTGCCGGATGGGGTTTCCGCCTCCCAAGCTGAACGTCGCCGGTTCGAATCCGATCACCCGCTTCCCCCGGAAGTTCAACCGGCTCCGATGCTTAGCGCTATTCGATCGTCTGCTTGAACTTCACACCGCGACGCGCCAATTCACGGAGAACGCTTGTCACCACATCCGGTTGGCGGGCGAGTCGTTCCGGGGGAATCACGCC
>JACZXL010000007.1 GCA_022571635.1 Planctomycetota bacterium | reverse complement strand
TCATTTATGCGATCTGATCCCTATGATCTCGCTTCATGGTTGATCTTGCGGGGCAGATGCCATCGATGCTGCGCGAGCGAGCGCGATGGAAACGTCTTGGTACAAATGCGATTCCCGTGATGCTCGCGCATCCGGATTGGGACACGGGCGTTCGTGTTCCGGTCGTCCTGTGGATGCACGGCCGAACCGTCAACAAGGAACTCGACCCGGGGCGTTACCTCCGATGGCTTCGCGCTGGCATCGGCGTCTGCGCGATCGATCTCCCCGGGCATGGCGAACGCTTTGACGCTTCGCAACAGGAACCCGAAGCAGCACTGGATGTGATCCTCCAGATGACGAATGAAATCGATCAAGTTGTCTCCGCACTGGCCGAACTCGATAGGTTCGATTTGAAGCGCTTGGGTATTGGTGGAATGTCCGGCGGCGGCATGGCGGCGATCGCTCGGCTGTGTCAACCACATTCGTTTCGCTGCGCTTCGGTCGAAGCCGCCAGTGGCTCGTGGGTCGACCAACAACACCGGCCGATGTTCGATCATTGTGATGCGAAGCAAATTTCGACACTCGATCCGCTCCAACGACTCGATCGATGGCGCGAGATTCCTTTTCAAGCGATACACGCACGGTTCGACGAATACGTCGCGAGCCAAGGCCAAGCCGAGTTCGTTGATGCCCTGCGCGAGCGCTACGCCGATCCCAGCCTGATTGATTTCATCCAATACGACCGAACGGGAGCGCCTTACGAACATGCGGGGTTCGGCAACATGGCCGCTGATGCAAAGAACCGCCAGGCGGCGTTTTTCGTCCGGCAGCTCGTGGGTGCCTGAAACAAGCTCCTATTCCCGCTCGTTCAGGGGCAGGCCCGATTGCATTGTGCGACACCACACGGTCAGCTGGTTGCGGATCGAGCGCACCTGCACTATAACCCCGCTACTCACCTCAGGCCCATCTTGAAGGAAGGTAGATCGAGTATGCAATGTCCAAACTGTCAGCAACCGCTCACCACGATCGACTATGAAGGCGTCGAGATCGAAACCTGTTCGGACTGCCACGGCGAATGGCTCGACGCCGACGAGCTCGGCAAGATCGTTCGGCTTCGCGAAGTGAAGTTCGATGAGCAGGCCCGGCGGGCGATCGCCGAATCGACGACCATCACCGGCGTGAAGCTCAAGGACGTCGATCGTGATCTGACCTGCCCCAAATGCGGCGGCACGACCGATGCGCTCAACTACGGCGGCGACAGCGGGATCATCCTCGACCGCTGCACATCATGTGGGGGATTTTGGCTCGACCGCGACGAGCTGGAGAAGGTCCAGATGCTGGTCGAGGGTTGGGAAGACAAGCTCCCCGAAGACCTGCAAGAGTACGGATCGATGCTCCGCGATATTGAGGTCAAGCTCGATCGCGAGGATGACGTTCAAGTCAGTCGAATCCCCATCGTCGGAGGCTTCATCAACACGATGATCAACGGGATCCTTGATCTCACCGGCCACTGACCAGGACCGGACACGACAACCCGGCCGTCGCCTTGTCCATTCGCTCGGCGCAGTTGTTGCACCGACACGTCATGGGCCGGATCCCATCGCCATCGTCGCCACTGACACGCGGCGCGAACCGAGCTACAGTGGTGCCGCCATGACGACGCTTTCACAGCTTCCCGATTCGGCCGGTCGCTTCGGCGAGTACGGCGGGCGGTATGTGCCGGAGACGCTCGTCGCCGCGCTCGATCAACTGGCTGCGGCCTACAAGCGGGCCAAAGGCGATCAGCAGTTTCAAGCTGAGCTTGACGAGTTGATGCGCGACTTCGTAGGCCGGCCCACGCCGTTGACGTTCGCGCGCCGACTGACCGATCACGCCGGGGGCGCGCGGATCTATCTGAAGCGCGAAGACCTCGCCCATACCGGCGCGCACAAGATCAACAACACGATCGGCCAGGGGTTGCTGACCGTTCGCATGGGAAAGAAGCGAGTGATCGCCGAGACCGGGGCGGGGCAGCACGGTGTGGCGACCGCGACCGCTTGTGCCCACTTCGGTTTGGAGTGTGAGGTCTATATGGGGGCAGAGGATGTGCGCCGCCAGAGCCTCAATGTCTTTCGCATGAAACTCCTCGGGGCGAAGGTGAATGTCGTCGAAGCCGGTTCACGCACACTGAAGGACGCCACCAACGAGGCGATGCGCGATTGGATGGAGACGGTCGAACACACGCACTACATTCTCGGGTCCGTGGTCGGGCCGCATCCGTTTCCGATGATCGTGCGCGATTTTCAATCCGTGATTGGACACGAGTGTCGCGAGCAGTGTTCCGAGGAGTTCGGCGGTCTGCCAAACGTCATCGTCGCCTGTGTTGGCGGTGGATCCAACGCCGCGGGCATCTTCTATTCGTTCATCGAAGATGAGAACGTGCGGCTGGTGGGCGTGGAGGCGGGCGGACGATCGCTGAACCTCGGTGATCACGCCGCGCCGTTGTGTCACGGCGAGCCGGGCGTGTTGCACGGTTCGCTGAGCTATGTGCTGCAGGACGAGTTCGGGCAGACCGCGCCGGTTCACTCATGTTCAGCCGGGCTGGACTACCCGGGCGTGGGGCCCGAACATTCCTATTGGAAGGACCAAGGGCGCGTCGAATACTCCACCGTGACGGATGACGAAGCGCTTGACGCATTTTGTCTGCTCAGTGAACTTGAAGGGATCATGCCCGCGTTGGAGACAGCCCACGCAATTGCCGCCGCCACGAAGATCGCCGGCACAATGTCACCGAAGCAGACACTAGTGATCAACCTCTCCGGCCGCGGCGACAAGGACGTGCAGGAAGCGGCGCGTTTGTTGGAGCAGCGCGGTTGACCAGCGCGTCAAAGAAGGGATCCCGACGGAGCCGGGACGCGTCACCCGCTAAACACACATCCATCGTTTAGCGGCTGCCGCGCAGCGGCGCTTCTTGGTAGACTGTTTTGCCGTGGTCTTGGCCTACCACCTCATCCTCAGCGCGTACGGCTTCTGGCTGCCCAACGATCAGCGCGGCTCATGGTCGGCGTTTGTCCGCGCATATGAACTGGCGCGCTTTGGACCCGCAACGAAAACCAACACACGGCGATCGGTCGCCGGTCGTCGATTCGACGCCACTCAACGTGTTGCTATGCGAGCGGCGCTTGCGCGCCGGCCCGTGGTATTTGACGGAAGACAAGCCAGGGCGATTGCCATTGGGTTCGCTGATTACGTCGGCCGTAGCATGGTTCCGGTACACGCGTGTGCGATCATGCCGGATCACGTCCATCTCGTGATCGGGCGCTTCCGTCTGCCGATCGAGCGAATATGCGAGCAACTCAAAGACGCCGCTACGGCACAGTTGAATCGGGAAGGACTCCACCCCTTCGCCAATGTACACTACCGCAACGGACGAACGCCGACGCCGTGGGCGCGCAAGGGTTGGTGGGTCTATCAGGATAGTGCTAGCGACGTACGGCGCTCGATTCGGTATGTGAATGAGAATCCAGTGCGCGCGGGTCTCAGGCCGCAACGATGGTCGTTTGTTACACCGTACGAGCGGTGCGAAAAAGGGACGCTTCGCGTCACCCGCTAAACGTAAATCCCACCGTTTAGCGGCTGCCGCGCAGCGGCGCTTCTTGATTCACGCGATCACGGGTCGCTTGTCCCATACGCCCAACTGCTTCTCCATCGCCATGCCGATGCTGCACAGCGTTCCTTCGTCGAACAGACGACCCAGAAGCGTAATGCCGTGCGGCGAGCCGTTGTCGTTGAACCCGCAACGAATCGTCAGCGACGGGTGGCCGGTGTTATTGGTGATCAACAACAGCGATCCCGCGTAGCTGGGGCCGATCATCGCGTCGATGTCCGCGAACTTCTCGTCCATCATCTCCATGACTTGACGACGGAAGCGCTGGGCCTGCACGAACTCGATCGCCGGCGTGAACCGAGTCTGGCGGAACGAGTTCGGCCACGCCCGCGCTTCCTGCCAGACCAACTCGTCATCGCGGTTACTAAGGGTGAGTTCCTCGAACGCCGCCGCCGCCTCGACTGACAGGATCGTCATGAGCGATCCGTACGGCCAATCAGGGAGATCGATTTCCACGAGCTCGATCCCAAGACGACGAACTACGTCGAGCGCCGCGCGATCCAGTTCATTGACGTCATCTCCTTCAAACCACTTGGGTGAGTATCCGACGCGCAGTTCCTTGATCGAACGCGTGGCATCGAACTCGTATGGCATATCGATCGACGAGGGATCCCCGTGATCCGCGCCGCGAATCGCATCGAGCACGAGCGCGCAATCTTCGACGGTGCGACAGATCGCGCCGATCTTGTCCAACGACCAACACAGGGCCATGGCGCCGGTGCGGGCGACGCGCCCAAACGTCGGCCGCAGCCCGGTCGCGCCGCAGCGCATACAAGGCGAGACGATGGAGCCGAGCGTTTCCGTGCCGAGGCTGAATCCGAACAGACCGGCTGCGGTGCCGGCCGCTGATCCCGCGCTCGATCCGCTGGAACCCTTTTCGAGATTCCAGGGGTTGTTAGTTCGGCCGTCAAACCAGATGTCGCCGTATGCCAGCGCACCGAGTGTGGTCTTGGCGACGAGCACTGCCCCCGCCTCGTCGAGTCGCTTCACGACCGCGGCGTCGTCATCGGGCACGCGATCCTTGTACGGTGTTGCGCCCCAGGTGGTCTTGATTCCAGCCGTATCGAGAAGGTCTTTCGCACCCCACGGAATGCCGTGCAGCGGACCGCGATACTGCCCGGCTGCGATCTCATTGTCCGCCTTTGCGGCTTGTCGCAGCGCCCGATCGGCCGTGAGCGTCACCACAGATTCGAGTTTCGGTCCGATCGCTTTGAGTCGCTTGAGATAGATTTGGGTCAATCGTCGGCTGGTCAATTGGCGGCGCTGGATCCAGCGCGACAACGTGGTCACCGGGGCAAAGGCGATATCTTCGTCATCGGTTGGGAGTGGTCCCGGACTGCCGTTGGAACGAACGAGTCTGTCTGAAAGATCAACGAGCCGCGCTCCGGGGAATCGCGGATCGAACACCGCCGCCGGCCCCAGCCCGTTGGGTAACGCCTGTGCTCGTCGCCGGCGGTAGCGGGCGACTTCGCCTTTGATGCCCCGCAGCATCTGCGTGCGCTCCTTGTCGGTGAACTCGACGCCGGCAAGTTTTTCGGCCTCGGCGAAGGTTGCTTCGGTGATGGCCCCGGCGTCATCGCTCGTCGAGTCCTTGGTCTTGGGCGTCTGGGCTGGGGGTTGCGAGGGGTTGTCCTGGTGTGGGACAACGGCCGAGGCAGGCAGCGTTGATGCGGCTGCCATGACGCCGCTGGTCAGAATGAACTCTCGCCGCGTTGCGATCGATGTGTCCGCAGAGGTCATAGCTTTTGCTCCTTTTCTTCGTGAGTCGGGCGAGAGTCTACACGGTTAGGACGGATAGGTGTGAACAAATCTCGCCCCCGAGAGGCAAGCACGGATGCCGATTCGGTAGGCCGGCGGCAGGTCAAGATAGGTCAGACTGCGCACCTGCTCCGATCAGGCGGCGCCGATAAGGACCGGCCTCTGGGGTCTGCCTCATGCGATCCCTCCCGGCCGACGATGCGCTTTGGGGAGTGGCCGGCAGCTCCTTCCGGGGGCGGAGCAGGACGGGATGGGGAATCGCCAAGCGAGAATCGCCCTAGGTTGGAGCGTCTGTTGCGTGGTCCTGGTCACGGCACTGGCCGGCTGTTCGTCGCCGGAGCGGCTTCATTACCTGACGCTTCATTCCATTGCCGTTGAGCCTACCGCGTCAACCAACGACGAACTGGCCGCCGCGTTCGGGTTGGACGACTACGCCGATCCGGCGCGAACCGTGACCGCGGCGGAGACCGAGAAGTAGACGGTGGGACCAGCTCCTCCTAGACCAGCAGCGTGGCTGGATTCTCGATCAGACCTTTGAGCGTCCTGAGGTATTGCGCCGCCATCGCACCGTCGATCACGCGATGATCGAGGCTCAAGGTCGCGGCCATTTCATAGCCGATCGTCAGTTCGCCGTCGCGCACAACGGGTTTGTGCAAGGCTGCGCCGACGGCGAGGATCGCGCTGTTGGGCGGATTGATGATGGCGGTGAAGTGGTCCACGCCGAACATGCCGAGGTTTGAGATCGTGAACGTCGTGTCGGCCATCTCGTCGATGGAGAGTCCGCGCGTGCGCGCCTTTTCCGCAAGGAGCTTCGTTTCAAGGGATATGGCGCGCAGGCTTTTTTGATCCGCGTTGCGCAACGTGGCCACGACCAGTCCCCCGCCGCGCTTCGCCGGCAACGAAATCGCGATGCCGATGTTAACTTCGCCGTGAATCTTAACGTGATCGCCGCCCCACGAGGCGTTGAATTCGGGATGCTGGTACATCGCCAAGGCGCAGCACCGAACGAGGAAATCGTTCACGGAGAGTTTCACGCCTTGCTCGGCAAGCTGCTCGTTGAGCGTCGTGCGCAGCTCGAGCAGTTTCTCCATGTCGAAGCTGACGGTCACCTGGTAATGCGGGATCGTCGTCGTGGCTTCGACGAGACGGCGAGCGATGATCTGTCGCATGTTCGACAGCGGCACGATCTGATCTTGAAGGACGGCGGGCGTCTGAACGAGGGGGCCCGGCATTGACACCGGCGTGGCGGGGACCACGGCTTTGGCCGAGGGTGGAATGGCCGCGGCAGTTTCCGCCCCGGCGTCCACCGCCCGTAGCACGTCGCGCTTCACGACCCGCCCGCCGGGACCGGAGCCTTGCAGCGTGCTGACGTCGATCTTATGCGCCTCGGCGAGGCGTCGAGCCACCGGACTGACACGGAGGCGCCCGTCGCCAGCACCATCTGTCGCGGGTGCGACAATCTGTTGCCCCGCACCCGCTGGGGGCACTGTCTCGGCGGGAGCAGGCTCCTGCGCGGCGGGTATAACGCGCCGGACTGGCGATTCCGTCTGGACGATCTCATCCGGGCCTGCATCGGCGGCTGCCTGCTTTGGCTGTGTTGTTTGCGCCGCCGGCTGCACGTTCACCGAGGCCGCGACTTCAGCCGGGTCCTCATCTTCCTCCGCCATGACCGCGATCACGGTACCGACCTCGACGGTGTCTCCTTCCGCAACGAGGATCTTCACGATCGTCCCGTCGTCGTAGACCTGCATCTCCATCGTGGCCTTGTCGGTCTCGATATCGGCCACGGCATCACCGGCGGAGACGGCGTCGCCTTCCTTGGCGTTCCACTTGATGATCGTGCCCTGCTCCATCGTGTCCGAAAGGCGGGGCATGGTGATCTCGATCGACATGACGTGACCTTAGATTGGAGTTCGGCGCCTATCCGCAACGACGATCGGCGTCAGGCGTTATACGTAACACTCCGCACCGCTTCGCAAATCTTGCGGGCGTTGGGAAGCATCTCCTGCTCGAGGTTGTAAGCATAGGGAGGCGGAACATCGTCTGCGTGAACACGCGCGACGTGATTATCCAGATCGTCAAAGCACTGCTCGTGCACTTGCGCTGCGATCTCCGCTCCCACCGACGCGAAAGGCCAGGATTGGTCCACCACGACGCAGTAGTTCGTTTTCCGCACCGATTGAACGATCGTTTCGATGTCCAGCGGCCGAATCGTCCGCCCGTCGATCACTTCACATTCAATGCCGTCCTCGGCGAGCGCCTGGGCCGCTTCGAGGCAAAAATAGAGCGGTCGGCCGAAGCTGACGATCGTGCAATCGGCGCCGGACCGTCGAACCAGCGCCTGCTGAAACGGCACCAGGTACTCTTCCTCGGGCACTTCACCCTTCACGGAAAGCAGCCGTTCCGATTCGAGGAAGAACACGGGGTTGTCGTCACGGACCGCGGTCTTGAGCAATCCCTTAGCGTCGTATGAATCGAACGGGATCGCCATCTTGAGCCCGGGAACGTTGGCGTACAGCGATTCAACAGACCAGGAATGCGTGGAGCCAAGCTGCCCCCCTGCCCCGTTGTTGCCGCGAAAGACGATCGGACATCCGAACTGGCCGCCGGACATGTACAGCATCTTCGGCGCGTTGTTGAGGATTTGATCGGCCGCTACCAGACTGAACGACCAGCTCATGAACTCGATGATCGGCCGAAGCCCCATCATCGCGGCCCCGACGGCCAATCCGGTAAAACCGGTCTCAGAGATCGGGGTGTCGATCACGCGCTGCGGGCCGAACTCGTCCAACATGCCGCGCGACACTTTGTACGCGCCGTTGTACTCAGCCACCTCCTCACCCATGAGGAAGACGCGCGGATCGCGGCGCATCTCTTCGGACATCGCCTCGCGAAGGGCGTCTCGATATTCGATCTGTCGACTCATGACGGCGGCGCCGGATGAAGGAATGGCCGGCGGATGCTTACTCCTGCTGCGTATCTTTCATCATTGGTGGAAGGCTCGTTCCGCGGTACGGCCCCCACTCGTCCGCATAGACGTCGGTATACAACTCCTCGATGTCGGGCGGTGGGGATGAGTCCGTCCATTGACGTGCCTCGCGGACCTGCTTGCGCACCGCCTTGGCAAGCGAATCATAATCAGCTTCGGCGAACTTGCGTTCGGACATCATAAAGCCGGCCAGCTTCTCGATCGGATCCTGCGCCTCGTACTGCTGCTCTTCGTCTTTCGTGCGGTACTTTCGCGGATCGGACATCGAGTGGCCTTTGTAGCGGTAGGTGCGCGCCTCGACGAAGGCCGGTTGCACCGATCGCCGGCAACGATCAACGATCGGCTTCATGCCGTTGTAGACTTCCATCACGTCCATGCCGTCAATCGACGTGGCGTCAATGCCGTAGGCGGCCGCCTTGGCGGTGAGTTCGTGAGCCATGGTCGTCCCCCGTGCCACTGAGGTGCCCATGGCGTATCCATTGTTCTCAACGACATAGATGACGGGAAGATGCAGCACGCCGGCGAGATTCATCGCTTCGTGGAACGCGCCCTGATTCAGCGCGCCGTCGCCGAGAAAGCACATGGCAACGCCGGTGGAGGCCCGATTCTCGATGACTTCATCCGTGTATTTCCGGGCGAAGGCAAGCCCGGCGGCCAGGGGGCACTGGGCCCCGACGATGCCGTGCCCGCCGTACATGTGATGCGGCTTGTCGAACATGTGCATCGAGCCGCCCTTGCCTTTGGCGCAGCCGCCGATGCGGCCGAACATCTCCGCCATGCAGTACTTCGGATCCATCCCGCGCGCGAGAGCATGGCCGTGATCGCGGTAGGCGGTGATGATCGGATCGGTCTCCTCCAGCGCCGCCAGCGCGCCCACGGCGACGGCTTCCTGCCCAACATAGATATGACAGAAGCCCCCGATGAGCCTGTTCTGATACGCCTGCATGGTCCGCACTTCGAACTCACGGATCAGCAGCATGTCGCCAAGCCACTTCCTGAGCGTTTCATCAGGCAGTTTCGCCGCAAGGTTTTCGTCGGCGGCCGGTCGCGTCGTGATCGTGGACATAGCTCGGCTTTCTCTGCAGCCCGGCCCAACCTGGGCATGAGACTCCTGGCGGCGGCCCGGGGCCTCACGGCTCGTTGACGGCCGGTTCAAACGCTCAGCCGCCACGAACGATACCCGCTAGCGGTCGGCGGCGGCGACGGCATGGCCTGCATCGTCGGCTCGGGCGTGATCACCGGCCAGGGCCGCCAAGGCCTTGGCCTGAAGGATAATCAGCGCCGTCTCCAGCTGCGGGTCGATTCCCTTGGTCAAGAGCGCGTTGATGTCGGCACGGTCGGGCGAATCCGGGTCCAACTGCCCATCCTCGTTCTTGGGGATCATGTCGGCCTCTAGCCGCAGGTTATATGCAGCATCAAGCTGCTGTGGGGTGGCGATGACGACAATATCCGGCTCGACCCCCCACTCCTTAGCGCCGGGGCGACGGTGAACCAAACTTCCCTTCTCTCCGCGCGCTTGCTGCTGGGCATCCGGCGGCAGCCGGTAGTACTGCGTTGTGAGTTTCAGTCGCGCCCTGGCCGAGATGATGTGGACCGTTTGCACGCTGCCCTTGCCAAAGCTCCGCCGCCCGATCACCACTGCTGCGCCGTGGGCCTGCAAGCAGCCCGCGACGATCTCGCTGGCGCTGGCTGAACCTTGGTTGATCAGGATCACCGTCGGCACGTTCGCGTTCGCGATGATCGCCTTGTTCCGCTCGGCGACACGGCCCGGCAGCGTCTCCCGGCCGTTCTTGTCCTCGCCGGAGACGATCAGCCCGTCTGCGACGAACAGATTGCTGACCTCCACGGCTGAGGACAACAGCCCGCCCGGGTTGTATCTCAAGTCAACGATCAGGCCGTTGGGTCGATCGCGGCCGTGGTTGGTGATTTGTCGCCACGCTGCCTTGAGATCCTCGTACGTATCCGCACTGAACCCCGTGAGTCTGATGTAGGCGATGCGGCTGATCGGATCGATGAACCAATCCCATTGCGGCACTCCCTCGTCCGTAAGATCCGTCTTCCACCACCCCTTGACCGAGCGAAGCTTGATCACGTCGCGGGTCAGGGGAACGCGCAGCAGGTCGTCGACGCCTTCCCGACGAATCCCCAAGACGACGTTGGTTCCCTTGGGCCCGGTGATTCGATCCACAGCGTCATTGAGCGACCATCCCAGGGTGGGAACGTCGTTCACTTCCGCGATGCGATCGCTGGGTTTGATTCCGCCGAAGTAGGCGGGCGTGCCCTCGAGCGGCGTGACGACCATGATCTCTCGTTTCTCGTCGTGGCGAATCAGTATTCCCACGCCCACAAAGCTGCCCCGCGTCGATTGCTGAAAGCGGTTAAGTTTGTCGGGCCAGATGATCTCGGAGAATTGATCGAGGCGGCTCATGGCCCCATCACCGAACTCGCGGTAGATCACTTTCGGCGGAAGCTTGATCGTCTGCTCCGACGCCTCCAGCAAACGATCCAGCAGCTTCGAGCACCGGTGGAAGCTCAGCGGGTCCGGGGTACGGGACAGCAGTTCCAACTGTTCATCGACAAAGGCGATCCAGCGCTTCACTGCGTCGCGATCACCAAGCTGGGCAAAGGTCTCGGTCAGTTCAGGCGTCGTCGCCAGCAGACGAAGGTTCTCCAGCGCTCCACGCAGTAGCGGCCGCCATCCTTTGCCTTCGATATGCTCTAACGCCGCCCGCCGCAGCGCCTCCTTGGTCATGCTGGCCTTGATACCTCTGACCCGCTGCTCCCAATCCGCGGCCACGGCCGGGTTGAACTCGGGCAACGGCTCGTCTCCCGATCGTTTCGCTCTGAGGTTGCGAAGCTCGTGAAGACGTCGAGGCGCATAATGCGCCAACAGCGCCAGCCGACGGCTCACACGATCCAGATCGTCCTTGTACTGCTCCGTGTGCTCGTAGAGAACATTGAGGCGATACAGCAGCTCTTGGGCCAGAAGCCAGTCGCCTTCCTGTTCTGCGATCGGCAGCGTCGCTTTCGCCTTGGCGATGACCTGACTGATGTCCGGTTCGCGCACAGCGGCTGGAAGGTCATCGCTCAGCGTCTGCACCATCACCGCCTCAAACAATGCTCGGGAGACCTCGCCGGAAGCCAGGTACTCCTGCATCTTCTGGCGCGCCTCGGCGCGGGTCTCGTCGCGCGCGGTCCGGGCCTCTGCTCGGTTCACATGATGCCGCTCAATGCTGCTTCGCAGCGATCGCATGGGCTCGGTGTCCAGCCCGGCCGGGATCCGGCTGAAGTACGTCTCCAGGGCGCGGGAGTTGCCCTGTCGTGCGGAGTCCCAAACCGATCGGGACCAGTCCCTCAGCGCCCTGGTGCTGTCCTGGGCCCCAGTTGGGGAGGCGACGGCTGCGCCCAGGCACAGGGCGACAACCAGAGTGGGGCTAATGCTGCTGATGCGGTTACGCTGCGTCATTGTTGTCTCGTCGTTACGGGTTTCTATAGTCCGATACGGTAGGAGGCCGCGGGCGGGCGCGTCCGGCGGCCAGACTCCAAGGCAAGCCTCTTCATAGAGCTAATGGCGCATCGGCGATCATCGCGCATCCCTTCACCCCTTTGCCCTTAGCGGCCTCGGCTTGCCTGGCCTGGTTGGTTTCCTACTGACCTGCATGCCGATAAATCCTGCTGTGGCACTCACCTACCGGCTCCCGCCTAGAGCATGGTAGGCCGCGAATGAGGCTCCGTTGGGCCCGGGCCGCTCAGGAGACAGCGTCTATACTGCCGGCATGGCGGTACGCCTTCTGTCGGCCACGGGCCCTTCGGCACATCAAACTGGGGACGCGGCAACCCTCTGGAATGTGGCGATCCTGCTTGGAACAACCGCCGTCCTGCTGGCGGTATTCTTCCTCGGCGTTATGCTGCTGACCCGGTCCCATCAGCGGCGTCAGCAGCAACGCAAGCGGCGATCGTCCGCCGGGCTGACTGATCCCTGGCGGGAAGCGGGCCGCCGCGTCATGCCAGACGACTATGACTCACCGGACGAAGACGGTCGCTCGACCTGACGACCGCGGCGAATGTGAGTTCATTTGGGAGTTGGTCAAGCTCTTTACGATCCTGTTCGTTCGTTGCATCGAGCCGCCCCCCATCGTCAGGGTTCACCCGGCAGGCGACTAAACGCTTCGCCCAATGACCTGACCTCGGGCGAAGTCGGCGCGGCTAGGCGAGCCCGCTCGTACCACCATCTCGCCTCGTCGGGCTGCTTCGCATCGAGATAGGCCTGAGCCGCGCGTGCGGCCGCCCTCCACGCATCGGGTCGGAGTTGATATCGGTGCTGCCACGCTTGTGCCGCCTTGGCCGGCTGGCCGAGCAGCCGGTAACAAGAGGCGATCTGGGAGGCGACGGCTTCTTCGGCCCGCTCCTGTTCAGTCAGCAAGACGAGCAGCTCCAGCGCCCGGCGTGGCTGATCGCACAGACGACGCACTCGGGCCTCTTGAACCCGAATGGTCAGATCGTTCGGAGCGATTCGTCTGGCTTCTTCGATGTGCTCGATCGCCTGGACTTGATCGTCTTCTTCCAGTGCGATCGTGGCCAGAGACGCATGAGCGTAGGCTTCGTTGGGATCAACCGCGAGCACGCGCTGAAGCGCGCGCCGCGCCTCGGCCAATCGGCGCTGCTGCAAAAGGATTTGCCCTTCGTACAGCGGGTGCTTGGGGTTGACCGGATCGAGCCGGCCCGCACGTTGAAAATGGTTCAGCGCATCGTCGAGGCGACCCGCGATCGAGGCGATTTCACCTGCGCTCTGGTGCAGCCCCGCCGCTACCGTCGGTTCGATGTCGGACGGGACAAGCTCTGTCGCCCGCCGATACTGCTGGTAGGCTTGAACGATGGCGTCCGTCGCCGCCTGTGGATCGCGTTGTGCGCCCACTTGCATGCCCATGGCCAGTAACACCTGACCGTACAACTCGTACGCACGATACTCCTGCGGCGCGCGCTCGATGAGCTTACGCAGGATCAGTTCGGCCTTCGTCAGCTCCTGCTGCACCAAGTATTGCTGGGCCGCGGACAGCGCCGCCTCGATCGCTTCCTGGGTCACCGTCGGCTGAACGGGCGCCGTGTCGACGTCCGGATTGGTGGTAACCGTCGTGGAAGAATCGTCCGGCTGTTTGGAGCAGCCGATCAAACCGATACTCGCCAACACCCCGAGAACGGCGAAACAATGTCCTGCTCGCGATCGCTGCACGGTCCACTCCCGATGCCGATGACGACTATGATGGGCCGCCCATGATGCTCGGCGAACTGGCCAAATCGTACGCTCCCGCCGAAGCGGAAGCTGAGGTGCGCGCCAAATGGGAGGCGTCAGACGCCTTCCACGCCCGGCCGGAGGGCGACCTCAAGCCGTACTGCATCGTCATTCCCCCGCCGAACGTCACGGCCCCGCTGCACTTGGGGCACGCCCTGAACAACACGCTCCAGGATTGTCTGATTCGCTATCACCGTATGCGCGGTTGCAACACGTTGTGGATGCCCGGGACGGATCATGCGGGCATCGCCACCCAAACCGTCGTGGAAAAACGCCTCCTGCAACAGGGCAAGAAACGGGTCGACCTTGGCCGCGAACGGTTCGTCGCCACCGTGCAGCAATGGAAGGACCAATACGAAGCCACGATCATCGAACAGCTCAAGGCGATGGGCTGCTCCTGCGATTGGGACCGCACCCGTTTCACCATGGATGAAATGTGCGCCAACGCCGTCCGCGAGGCGTTCTTCCGCCTATTCAAGGATGGACTGATCTACCGCGGCAAACGACTGGTGAACTGGGATCCCGTCACGCTGACCGCCCTGGCGGATGACGAAGTTGAAATGCGTGAAGTTCAAGGCCACATGTGGTACCTGCGGTATCCCCTAGCGCCGCCCGCTTCCCCGGCGCAGCCCGCTTCAGCGGGCGGCGTCCGCGCCGGCGTTGAATACATAACCGTCGCCACCACGCGCCCCGAGACCATGCTCGGCGACACCGCCGTGGCCATGAATCCCAAGGACCCGCGCGCTGAACACCTCGTCGGCAAGCAGGTGCGCTTACCCATCGTCAATCGTATTATCCCCATCATCGCCGACGAGCACGTCGTGATGCCCAGCGACCCTGACAATCCGATGGCCGAGTACGCCACCGGGTTTCTCAAGGTCACCCCCGCCCACGATCCGAACGATTGGGACATTGGCCAACGACACGATCTGCCCGTGATCAACGTCTTAGCGCCGGATGCGACGATCTCCACCGATCATGGTTGGGACGATTGCTCCGACGAAGCCCAGCCGCTTGTCGGCTTAGCGCGAGACGAAGCACGCCAGTGGATCGTGCAATGGTTCAAAGATCACGATCTTCTGGACGACGTGCGCGACTATCAACACAGCGTCGGCCATTCGTATCGGTCGCACGTTCCGATCGAGCCGTACCTGAGCGATCAGTGGTACGTGAAGGTGACGGACGATCGGATGACAGGCGAAGCGCTGCGGGCGCTGAGCGATGAGCAATATGAGGGCCCAAAGCCCTCAAGATCACAGGCCGGTGGCATGCACGGGCGAGACGCCCGTGCCACTGGAGAGGGAGCGCTTCCAGTACCCGGTGGCGCGGGCATCAAACCACAGTTTAGTGGCACGGGCATCTTGCCCGTGCGAAGAGTCGTAACTGAGCAGCTCTCGATCCGCCGACGAAACCTCCCCCACTGGCAGATCGGCGGAAGTACCTACTTCATAACCTTCCGCACCGCCAAAGGTGACTTGGACCAAACTGAACGCCAGCTCATTATGGATGCTTGCCTTCACTGGCACGGTGAGCGCTGGCACGTGCATCTTGTGACGATCATGCCCGATCACGTTCATTTAATCGTCACACCATTGAGAAAGGATAAAGAGACCTGGCATTCCTTGTCGGACTTGCTACACAGCGTCAAGAGCTTCTCGGCAAATCAGATCAGCAGTCATCGTGGAGCATCAGGGATCATCTGGCAGGATGAGTACTTTGACCGGATCATCCGCAACGACGATGAGTTCTATGAGAAGTTCAACTACATGATTCAGAATCCGGTGAAAGCCGGTCTGGTCGAGTCGGCTGAGAAGTATTCGTTTACGTACCGACCAGTCGATGATTTGGGACCGCACGGGCGAGACGCCCGTGCCACCGACGGCAACGGGGATGCGATGCACAGGCAAGATGCCTGTGCCACCGAGAGTTCAGGCCAGGAGGGCGACAGCGAGCTGAAGTTCTATCCTGCGCGGTACGCCAAGACGTTTCAGGCCTGGCACGAGAACCTGCGCGACTGGTGTATCAGCCGACAACTCTGGTGGGGTCATCGGATTCCGGTGTGGCGTGGTGCCGCCATATTCGGCGAAGCGCAAGAATTGAAACGCTTTGAAGAGCAGCTTGATAGGTGGCAAGTAGAGAATCGAATCGCAACACAGGGTCGCGAGTTGGAATGGGCCACGTACCATGGAAACGAGATTCCGGAGGCGACCATATTTGTCTGCGTGCGGAACCCAGACGATGCCGAAATCACGAAGCAGTTGGAACAGTTTGGGCTGCGCCAAGACCCCGACGTGCTCGACACGTGGTTCTCCTCCGCACTGTGGCCGATCTCCACCATGGGGTGGCCTGAACCCAAGGATTATCCCGAAACGATCGGCCTGCTCGAAACCTTCAATCCCTCCTCCGTCCTTACCACCGGGCGCGACATCATTACCCTGTGGGTTTCGCGCATGGTCATGTTCAACCGTTACTTCCGGAACGGCACGCTCCCCTTCCGGCACGTCTATATCCACCCCATGATCCAGGACGGCCACGGCCAGCGCATGAGCAAGTCGCTGGGCAACGGCGTCGATCCACGCGACATCATCCACACCCACGGCGCCGATGCGTTGCGCTACATCTTCGTGCAGATGGCCACCACGACTCAGGACGTGCGCTTGCCCGTGGATATGCTCTGCCCGCATTGTGAACACGCATTCCGGCCGACGCAAACAAAAACTCCGACCGGCCATCGCGTGTCCGTTCCCGAGCCACAATGCCCCAACTGCTCCAGAAAGATGGTCAGCGCCTACGGCATTGCCTCAGGCCTTGCCTCACCGACCGACGATACGCCCCTCGCCCGCACCGCATCGCAGAAGTTCGATCTCGGCCGCAACTTCGCCAATAAACTCTGGAACGCGGCTCGCTTTGCCCTGGGGCAAATGAACGGCGGAACGTCCGGCGATGTGCGTCTGAGCGAGCTTTCGCTGGTTGATCGTTGGATCCTCGCCCGGTTGTATCGCATTGTGCGCAAGATCGAAGCAGCGCTGGCGGAGTATCAGTTCAACGTCTATGCCGATGCGATGTACGAGTTCATCTGGGGCGACTTTTGCGATTGGTACCTCGAGGCAATCAAGCCGACCGTCAAAGACAGCTCCGCGCAGCAGCAGGTGCTGCGCACGGTGCTCAACGCGATTCTGCGAATCCTTCATCCGATCTGCCCATTTGTGACCGAATCACTTTGGCCGCACGTCCAGGCCACGGGTGATGCCTCACTGGAGGGGATCTGTCTCGCGCCGAGTGAAATGCTGGCCGAGGCCGCCTGGCCCGAGATCGACGCGGCCGTGGACGACGTGCACGCGCTCGCCGATTTCAGTTCGCTGCAAGCGCTCGTCGAGTCGATACGAAACATCCGCGGTGAACACAACGTGCCGCCGAAGAAGGACATCCGTCTGTTTGCCACACCGACCACGATCGCTCTGATCGATCGCGCCGACCGGACCGTCTCCGCCCTTGCGGGATTGTCATCGGTTCAAACGATCGACCACCGCCCTCCCGACGCCCTCGTATTCACATTCGACGGCGAGGAGCAAGCGTTGGCCGATGTGATAGAGAAGGTCGACCCCGAGATGGAGCGCGATCGCCTACAACGTCAGATCACCGACCTACAAAAGCGCCGTGAAGGTCTGGTCAATCGTCTGGCCAACCCCGGCTACACCGACAAAGCCCCAGCTCATCTCGTTGACGAAACGCGAACCCAACTGGCGACAGTCGAGGCGGACCTCGCCGCCGCCGCCAAGGCTGTAGAGGCACTATGAGATCGAAGCGCGCTCACCAACCCGCAACAGCGATCGCCTTGATGATGCTTAGTCTGCTGTTGGTCTTGCCCTTGGGATGTGTGACGCGTTCGAGTACAACGCCGAACCGCGTCGCCGCCGCCGCCTCGACGCAGCCTGGGCAAATGTCCGAGGCCAACGCCCCGATTCCCATCGAGCGCATCGCGTGGCGATTTGCCGGAGCGGACGGGCAAATTATCACCACCCCCCATTATCAGCTCTACATTACGCTGGACGATCCGAAGGTGATCGACCGCCTCCTCGTGTTCGCCGAGCGTGGCCTGACGCACTACACCTCGGCGCTAGCGGACCTTCCCATGCCTGCCGGTCGCCTCGAAACATACCTGTTTCAGAACCGCGAGCAATGGGAGGCAAAGACGCGCCAACTGCTCCCCACGCAGGCCCCGACATTCCTGAACCTCGGCCGGGGCGGGTTCACGACGCGCGGCCGATCGGTGCTGTACTACATCGACCGCCATGGTCGGACCCGAGACACGTTCGCCATTCTCGCGCACGAAGGCTGGCACCAGTACGCGCAGACGACGTTTCGCCGTCAGCTTCCCGTCTGGCTGGAGGAGGGGATCGCCACCTATATGGAAGGATACCTCACCGACCCGGACGGGCGGGTCGAGTTTCGGCCGTGGGCGAATCGCGAGCGCTACCGCACGCTGCGCCACGCGGTGCGTACGGAAACACTTATCCCGCTCGATGAAGTGATCACGCGCACCCCCCAGTCCTTTCTGAAGGTTTCCAAGGATCAGTTGCTGATCTATTACTCACAGGTCTGGGCTCTGGTTCACTTTCTCCATGAGGGCCAAGGTGAACAGTATCGCCCGAAGCTGACTCAACTTCTCACCGACGCCGCGCAGGGCCGGGTCGCCGCAAAACGCGCGACCCTCAACGAATCAACCGAGGGTCGGCGCCGCACCGGCACGCTGCAATCTCGATTAGCCTCCATTTTGGTCAAGCAGTACTTCGACGCTGAATTCGACATGTTCGAGCAGCAATACACCGAGTTCGTTCACCAGGTCGTAGCGCCCGGCGGATACGATCGAATTGCTGAAGGTCGCAGCCCGCTGGTTGAGGGCACTTCGCAAAACGAACACTGAACTCGTGCCACCCGTCGGTTGGGGGCGCTACGAGAGGCGGTCCGGCATCGATGTTGATCGGGGTCCTTTCAGATTCGCACGGACGAGCCGACACCACCGCACGAGCCGTGCGCGCGCTGCTCGACCGCGGCGCGCAGATGCTGATTCATCTCGGCGATCTCGAAGCCGAGGCTGTGATCGACGAACTCGTGGGGCACAACGCGCGGATCGTCTTTGGGAACTGCGACTGGGACGAGCAGGCCCTGGCGCACTATGCTGAACTGGTCGGCGTCCGTGTCGATCATCCACTGGGACTGGTCGAAGTTGACGGCAAACGGATCGCCTTCACGCACGGTCACCTCGCCCGGGTGATGCAAGATGCGATCAATGACGGCGTCGATTACCTCTTTTACGGCCACACGCACGCCGTCTCTGACGAGCGCTGCGGCTGTACCCGGCTCATCAACCCCGGGGCACTGTTCCGAGCGCCGCGGTATACTGCGGCACTGTTGGATCCCGCGGCGGATCACCTGAGGATCATCGAGGTTCCGAAAGGGCCGACCGGGTAGCACCATGAACGCTCAGACCACGCCGGATTTCAATCTCGACGACATCCTGGTACGACCAGCCGAGGAAGAGGACTATTCGGCGGTGCGCGAACTCTTCAGGGCCGGCCTGCACGAGGGGCTGGTTCCCGACAACGACACCGGTGCTGACATCGAGACGCTGCACGAGGCCTACTTCTCAGACGACGGACAGAGCAACTTCTGGGTCGCACGGTACGACGACAACGTCGTGGGAATGATCGGGGTCCAGAAGACGTCGCAGGACACCGCCGAGATTCGCCGACTCCGCGTGCGCGAGGGGCATCGCCGCCACGGTGTCGGCACCAAGCTCGTGGAGCAGGCCTTGACCTTCTGCCGGCACCACGAATACCTCAAGATCATCCTCGATGTGCGCATCGAGCGCGGACCCGCCATCGCGCTGTTCGAGAAGTTCGGCTTCCAGCTCGCGCGCAGTCGAGAAGTCGGGGGACGCAAGATGCTCGACTTCTACTTCGACCTCTACCGCGACCCGAGCGCGTAGCCGTCACCGAACACGCAACGACACACGATCCACGGAACTTTCTCGAACAACAGAGCAAGCCCCGCACGAAAGTACGGGGCTTGCATGAACCGGGGGCATTGACCCGGTGCTGTGGGGGCTTGAAAAATCTGAGCAGATTGAATCAACTCACACGAATCGCAGTTGATCCGCAGGCGGGTGCCATGCTTTGACCCGTTAGGGCAAAGCATGCTTCATCCCGACGCGTCGGGAATGAAGCATGGCACCCGCGAAACACACGAGAATCATTTGGGATTCGTATCACACGGGAAACTCAAACCTCGTCGTCATCAAGTTCCTCAGCTTCTTCGACCAGCTTGTCGAGCATTCGCTTGAGCTCTTCGAGACGGTCGTTGAGCGCCTCGATGCGACTACCCTCGTCATCGGCCTCCAAGCGCCGTCGAAGCTTCCCGCGAAGGTCGCCGCGAAGGCGCTCGCGAATGGCGTCCGGGAAGTGCTCACCGAGTTGATCGTGCAACTTCTGAGCAGCATCGTCACCGAGCTGCTCGCGAAGATGCCCCATCAAGTCCTGGTTGAGGTGCAGCCGAAGCCTTCCTTCTCCCATGCTCGGAAGTCTGCGGAATAGCTCGCCTCGGCGTGGAGCAATGAGCAGATCCCGCCATGCGTTGGCGCCGGGCTCGAACCGGAAGCCGAAACCTTGATCCTCGCCATCAGACGGGATCATCAAGATCCTGCTCAGGCCAAAGTGAAGGCCGCCGAGCTTCTGCGCATCGTACGCTTGTAGCTCAACGTGAACCTTCCTCTTCTTTCCCTTGTGGATGATCGTCAGTGTAATTTCCTCGCCGGGCTCCTTCTCTGACAACAGTTTGCGCACGTTCTGAGAACCTGCCTCGTCGTCGCCGTTGATCGCCACGATGATGTCGTACTTCTCAAGTCCCGCCTCATCAGCGGCAAGACCTTCGTAGACCTGGCTGATCATCGTTGCCGAGTCGGGATCAAGCCGCAAGTGGATCTCCAGCGCCTCGCCGGGCGGCGCCAACTGTATGCCAAGCATCACCTTGGGGTGCTCAAAAATGCTGCCGTCAAACGCAACGTCAGTGTCGAAGAAAAGTCGCATTGAATCAGCGATCACTTCCATTCCATCGGCATTATGGAACCGCATCACCCACGGCATGATCCTGTGTTCATCATCGTCGCCAATCCAAATGTTCCCAAACGCTATCTCCTTGCCGTCTTCGTCAAAGATAATGACGCGCCCATCCTCGTGCTTGATGCGATCGGCAGGTATCCGCTTGCCGTTGACCTTCACGGTGATCTTGCCGTCGATGTTCTGAATCGAAACGGTGTGGCTTTTGGAATGTGACTGGACCGGGCCGCCGGTGGTCGAAAAGACGAAGCTGCGACGGGTTTCTTTGTCGCCACTCGATGCCCCGAGCGTTGTTGAGCACAGCGCGGTGACTGCCGCTACAGCTGCGAACGAGCCGGCGAAACGAACATGGTTTGCAATACGCTTCATGGTGTGTGTCCTTCGCTTGAGTGTTCCTTGCAATCCCCGGAGCACGCCCTTGCGTCGTCCCGAGGTTGGTTCTGAATTCGAATTCACATCGATGGGCCGGTGTGTCGATTGAAACGGACAAGTGTTGGACGGCCTGATTCGTCCTGACCTTCGTATTGATAGAGATCCGGCAACGTCATCCGCTCGAGAATCTGACGGATGAAGATGACTTCCACCGCATCGCCCGTCGGCGACGGCCGGGACTGAACGAAGATCTTCTCAGGCACTTCATCGAAGACCCGGCCCTCGCGCCTCCCTTGCACCAGGTAACGCTCAAGAAGGTCGGCAGCGCTGACGACCTGTGAGCCGATCCCGGCCTGGTAACCGTTGCCGGTTGGTTGGACGTTGCTCAGTCCGCTTACCCATGCCAGCGCCACCAACGCTGCAACCGCCCATCCACTCCAGCGCAGCAATTGAGGGCGTTGGGATGGCGCAGCGTCAACCGCTAAACGGTGTTCTAGCCGAGAGGTTCGTGGTGTGGTCGAAACATCGTCCGCGATCGCGATCGATGCGTTCACGGCGCGCGTCATCGCGTGGTGATCGCGCAGCGCCTCGGCCGTTCGACGCCACAGCGTCGGATTGGAGATCGCCGCGGCGGTTAGCTCGTCCCACTCTTCGGACGTTGCATCAGGTTCGATCACGCGCGAAACCAGAAGCTCGTTATCTACGTTGCTCATGCGCTTCCTTTCCGTAGTAGGCCCCCAGAAATCGATCCGACAATGGCTGAGCCTGGCTCCACGGAAGCTGGACGTGCGCTCATCTCGCGGAGCATGCGCCGGCCTCGAGCGATCCGTGTTTCGACGGTGGCTTCGCTGAGCCCCATGATTGACGCGATGTGCTTGCCACGCATCCCGTGTACCGCTCGGAGCATCAATGGCTCGCGATACGCCTCCGGAAGCTGCTGGGCCAAGGCCATGACGCGCTGCGCCTCCTCGTCGAGCGCGGTCGTATCGCCGCCATCGCGAGCGTTGGGGTCCACATCATCATCATTCAAGAACTCCAACCGAGGTCGTGCACGGCGTCGCCGCGCTGAAGCCCGGGCGGCGTTGACCGCGACCGTCCGCAGCCACGCCCGAATGTTGTTCACGTCCCGAAGCGTGCTGATCTTGCTCACCAGAGTCATGGCCACATCCTGCAGGAGGTCCTCCAATTGATCGCCCGCAGCCTTGTGGACCAGAAGGACCGCCGCGATCCATCGACGGTGCTCCCGCCACAGCGCTTCGATCGCATCGCGGTCGCCGCTCATTGCGGCCACAACGGTCATTTCCCAGGATGTCTGTTGCGGCGTTAAAGTCACCTCAGGTTCCGTGCTTGTGATTTGATGCGCCTCGGGGCTCGGATTGACGGCCAAACCACAAGATTGTCAATTTGGCGGGTTGGGCAGGGATTTTCACCGTCCAGCCTGCCCAGGGCGACGACGCGGCTGGCTTGGGCGGTTATCGGTGTCGCCGGGCGGTCCTGCCTCACGCCTTCCTTGACCTAGGAACCGCCTTCATCGACCGCAACGACCGCCAATCCGGTGCTCCACATTGGCCATCGCCTCGCCATGAAGTACAGTACAGTTCTGGAGAAGGATCAGCCCGGATCCCGATCCCACGCCCGGTGCCAGCGTCGCTCCCGCCTGATCAGCCATAGGTAAAGAAACGAGACGAGCGAATGGAATGTTCGCGCTGCACTAGCTCGATTCGCGCTGCCGTCGTCATTGGGCTGACCTCGGTCGGCATCGTCTCGCCCATCGTCCTGGCTAACGACGCGCCGCTGTTCACCCGCCCGTTCAACGGCGTCCCGCTGGACAGCGATGAGTTGTTCATTCAGATCGTCCCCGCCGAACTGATCGATTCGACCAATGACGAACAGCGCCATCTCGATCCCGGCGGCGGTCCGCGTTTCGATCCGCCCAACCTTCCCCCCCGGTTCACCGAACGCAAGACGACACCCTCGCCCACCGGCATGACGGCGGGTGGCGCCTACTTCGGTCAATTCGTGGACCACGATCTTACGAAGACCCGCTTGCGGTTCGACGAGATCCTCTTCCCGCCCTTCGTGTTCCGGTTTATGGAACTGGCCGGCGGTTTCCAGAATCGCCGAACCCCGGGCTTTGATCTCGATCCCGTCTACCGCATCAATCCCCTGGAGTGGCCCTCCGTGGACGGGGATCTTGGCCCCTGGGACGCGAGCAACCTGCGGTTTCGATTCGGCGCCAACGAGATCGGCGGGCTGGACTTCATTCGCCAAGAAAATGGCGAGGCGATCATCGGCGACTCGCGCAACGATGTGACCGGCATCATCGGCCAGATCCACCGCGCGTTCATGCAACTGCACAACGAGCAGGTGGACCGGATCGTCGAGCGCGACGACATCGACGAGGATCAACTGGAGTTCCTCAGCCAACTGTGGTGGGATATCTTCAACGAGGCCCGAAACTACGCGACCGCCTATTACCAGGGAATCGTCGCCAACGAGTACGCCACCCACCTCACCGGGCGATCGATCTTCGAGGCCTTGGATGATCGGGTCTACCCCCTCGGGCCGCTCGAACTGCCGCAGACGCCGTTGGAGTTCTCCGGCTCCGTCTTTCGGCTGCACACGCTCATCCCCACCCAGATCCAGATCGGCCCGGACACGTTCGTCGGACCCGTGGACGAGGTACTGAGATTGGGGGTGCCGTGGATATTCCTCTTCGGACCGACCTCACCGCTCGCCGGTCGGCTCGATACGGCCGTCGCGGCCCCACTGCGCGAGATCGTCAATCTTGTCATCCCCGGCACGATGTTCCCCATCACCATCGATCTCGCCCAGATCAATCTGCTCCGCGGGCGCGAACTGGCGCTGCCCAGCGGTGAAGAGTACCTCGCCTTCCTCCTGGATGAACTTGGTCTGGACCCGCGAAAGACCACGTCCCTCCGCGGCAAGCAGATCCTCACCCCCAAGAACGCAGCCGGCTTTCTCGATCCGGTGGACGATGCGGACCTCCTGGCTGACCTCCAGAACGGTGATACCGACCTTTGGGCCTACATTCAGCTCGAGCCCCAGCTCAACGACGGCCTGCTCGGTCCCGTCGGCCAGGACATCCTCGAGCGCACCTGGGCCGGCCTGCTGCTGGGCGACGACTGGAGCCTCCTCGGCAAGTTCTCCGACCAGTTCACGCCTCAGCAGATGGACTTTTTCCGCAGCGCGACGTTTGATCGCATGGTCGACGAGTTCCTTTCCCCCGCCGACCTCGACCGTGACGGCGACGTCGATGTGAGCGACCTGCTCAACTTGCTCGCCAACTGGGGACCGTGCGGCGACTGCGAGAACTGTCCGCAGGATATCAACGGCGACTGCGCCGTCGGGGTGGTCGATCTTCTCATCCTTCTCGGCGAGTGGGGAAGCTGAGTTTCAGGCAATCGCTCGAACGCCGAGACCTGGTCACTTCACTGGCCAGGCGAATCACAGCGCAAAGCCATGCCCGCCGGCGAAACACGGCGATTGAGGTCTTCCTGAATGCCTAGTGCCTAATGCCTAGTGCCTTCTTCATGGACACGGCCCCCAGGCGCCCAGCAAGAAGAGCAGATCTTTCACGCCTACGTCGCTGCTGTCGTCGAAGTCTGCGAGACAATCTCCCTTCTTCGGGCACGGCCCCCAGGCGCCCAACAAGAAGAGTAGATCCTTTACGCCAACGTCGCCGCTGCTGTCAATATCCCCTGGGCACGATGCCGGGCAGATGTTGCCTTTGCCCTGGTTGATCCAAACGGTCGTCCCGTCGCAGGTTCCGATCACCAGGTCCAGCCAGCAGTCGCCGTCGATGTCGAAGACGGCGATGTCGTGCGTTCCCCGTAGCGGGCCACCGCCTTTGGTCGGCAGGTTACCGACATCTTCTTCGAACGTAACGAACGGCGGATCGGCGAGGTTGTGGTGGATATCGAGCCGGCTCACGCAGCTTGGCAGGTCCACGTCGACATCGGCGACGAGCACGTCGTTGAAGCCGTCGTTATCCAGGTCGGCGATCACTGTATTGTTGTCAAATAGACTGTTGCTGTTGGGCAAGGCGCTGCCGTTACCTGCATTGTGCCAGATCACCTTCCCGTCGGGAGCATTGCCCTGGTTGAGGAAATAGCGGTCGCTATGATCGCTGGCCATGACCACATCCAGCAGCCCGTCGTTGTTCAGGTCGCCGATCGCGACGAACTCAGCGGCGTCGTTCGAGATTATCTCGCCGTTGGCCTCGGTGAAGAATCCCAGGTTCTCGGGATCGTTGTAGGCGACCCTCAGGTCATGGGGGCCGATGACATCGACCTTGAGGATGTCGTTGTACCCGTCATGGTTGAGATCTCCGATGACTGCGTGGCCACCGAAAAACCCGGTCGTCAACCAGGAGGGCACGCGTGCCTCGGTTTCATCGGCGAAGAAGCCGTTGCCGTCGTTGACCAACAGGCGGTCCTCCAGAGTGCTGATGCTGTCGGTAAAATATAGATCGGGAGAGCCGTTGCCGGTCACATCGCCGACGCCGACACCGTTGAAGTTGGGCGTAGAGGGGAATGACGGCATTCGTACCTCCTCCCAGACAAACCCCTCCCAAACCCCCCGGTTCGCACCCTGGTTCATGTATATCCGTGGAAGCAAGCTCAGGGAAGGGGAACACCCGTTGCACGCGGTCACCGTGATGATGTCCAGCCAGCCGTCGCCGTCGAGGTCCTCCAAGGCCACGTCGCGGTCGTTGGTTGCATCCATGAACTCGGGAATGAAGTCGATCGTCCGGTCAACCAGCACGCCGTCGATCGCCTGGCCGTCCGCGATGCCCTCATTCATGAACAGGACGTTGCGGAACCCGTTTGAATTGGTGCCGGCCTGTTTGCGAACCACAATCAGATCGATGTCCCCGTCCTGATCGACGTCGCCCCAGATGTAGTCCTTCTCCTTGGTGTCGTTGGCGCCGACGGAGGCGTCGGCCACGAGACGACTCGCGGTGTCATTGGTGAACTGAATCCAATCGCCGGCAAACGCTCCCGCGGCCAACATGAATGCGGTGCAGATTGAAGCTGTTTGATACGCCGTTGGCATGGTGTTTCCCTGTTTAAAGCGTCCAGAGAAACCCTCGTGTTCCGGTTCGTGTCTCACAAACCCGACCACAATTGACCCGGCCACCCCACGGCGTTGGCGATGAACCCTTATTTTATCAGGGACACGGCCCCCAGGCGCCCAGCAAGAAGAGCAGATCCTTCACGTCGACGGCGCCGCTGTTGTCGAAGTCGGCCGGATGCCCCTTGTTCGGCCCCCAGGCGCCCAGCAAGCTGAGCAGATCCTTGACGTCAACGGCGCCGCTGTTGTCGAGGTCCGCCGGGCAGTCCACCAGCTGGATGCAGTCAGAGCCTTCAAACGGCGTGCCGGCAAACGGCGTGCCGTCGAGCAGAAAGCCCGTGACAACCAGCTCAACCACAGCGCCGTTTGGCAGGCCATTGAGTTTCAGCGCCGCCACGAGTTCGTTGATGCTGAAGTTCATCACACGGTCGTCGAGGCCGTCACCTCCGAACTTGTGGCATTCGCACGGCTCGCCGTCAACAAACGGCGTCGCATCGTCAGCGAGGACCGATGACCGGGGAGGCACGCTGCCACCGACGCCATCCGCACGTGAGATGTGGACGCTGGCGACGTCGATCGTGTTCACGTCCAAGTCCGCCGTACCCACAACCGCCACCGGCAACACGTCGTTGCTGTTGCGGTTGAACGAGTTCGGGCACGCGCCGGGCTTGATGTCGATCAAAGCCGGCACCACCGCACACTGATCCGGGAACGCGGTCGCACACCGCGAGTCGCCGTCGGCCGGTGGCGTGAAGATGATTGACCAGCTCGCGAACGTGCCGAGGTCAAACGCGGCGTTGTCGACGACGTTCAACGTATATGTTCCTGCGGAGTCTCCGCCGATGAAGCCCGCCAGCGAACCGGGATCAGGCCTGAAGGTGCCTGACAGGCCCGCCGTGCACTGATTCTCGATGGAGGCGCCCGCGTCGTCGTCCAGAAGAACGTTGAGGTTGATCTCAGAGCAGCCGAACGGACGACCGCTGTGGCAGAGGTTGCCGCCGGTGTCCGCGTCGAGCCGTGACATCAGCAACTCGGAGGCGCCGCCGTCCTTCGACAGCGACACGCACAGGTCACCGATCCACGTGTGGATGATCTCGACCTGGACTTCGAGATCCAGGATCGTGAACGACTCGCCAACGTTGATGTCGTCGTTGACTCCGGACGGGTCGTTGTCCGGAATCGCGACGTTGGGGTCGGAGGAGAACGTCACCGTATCGCCGCCGGCCTCGCAGGCCGCGCCGTCGCCGAGGTACTCGCCGCCGAGGGCAGCGCAGTCTTCCTCGGACTCAACGGTGCAGAACTGCCCCGCAGCATCGCACTGGCAGCAAGCACCGGTGGGTACGCACAGCACGTCGGCCACGCACTCCACGCCGTCTTCGGTCATAGTGAGCATGAAGTTTCCGGTACCCGAACTGAAGCCGTGGATCAGGATCAGGTACACCGCGCCGACCTGCGAACACCACGAGAGCTCGGTCGTGAGGCCGCAGCCGGCGGTGTCGTCGAGGCCGGTCACGCACGTCAGCGAGTCGCAGGAGCCGCAGTAGACGCTGATCTTGGTGTCGTAGTTGGCAGCATTGCACGTCGAAGCCGTGATGGTAGTTCCGGTACCGGTCACGGAGTACCAGACGCCCGGGGCGGTGTTGGAGGTACCGCAGAACGGCGCGGCGTCGAAGGTCGCTTCCTCCGTGGTCCCGTCCGTCACCGACGGAATGCTCAGCGCCGTCGCATCCTCGCAGTTGTCGTTCGCCGGAGGCGGCACGAAGCACAGAATGCAGAGATCCTCGGCCTCGCCGGCGCAGATGAAATCCCATTCTTTTTCGCAGCAGAACGGGTTGATCGCGCAGACGATCTCGCAGCACTCAGGATCATCGCACCCGGGGGTGCCGTTGGCCTCGCAGCAGTCGCCTGAAGCCGGATCACCACACTCGAATGGATCGCCCCCACACAGGTCACCGCAGAGATCCGCGGCTTCGCCGGCGCAGATGTCGTCCCATGACTCATCGCAGCAAAACGGGTCGATCGCGCAGACGATCTCGCAGCACTCAGGATCATCGCACCCGGGGGTGCCGTTGTTTACACAGCAGTCGCCGTCGCCGGGGCAGACCCCCCCGGCAGCAGGAACGTTACCCGGAGGCTGAGTGCCGAGGTCCGCTCCGACCGGTCCGTCCTGTCCGGGCGGGACCGGCTGGGCGACTTCGATGATCGCGGCCACCATCGCCCCGGGAACTAGATTGCCGGCAGCATCCATGACCGTAACTCGAAGCATCTGGGCCGAGCCGTTGCCGACAGCCGCCACCGTCGGGACCTTCAAGACGCTTCCGGCCAACGCCACCACAAACAGCAAGGCCAGACTCGGGATGATTGATCGTAATGGGCGCACACGCACCGCGCCCGCCTCCTCACTTCGGTTGCGCATCGCTTACTCCTTCCACGCAAGGTGGGGGTTCGATCTTGCCTCCGTCCCCCGACAAGCCCCTCGGTGATGCCGCAGCCCGCGACATCGCAGGTCCGATAGACGACCGCCAGATTACCCCACCCGGGCTCACAACACAAGATCATTCCTCCTCACATCCTCCTCACAATTTTGGCCGGATGACCGCCGCTGGCCTCCAGCGCACACGAGAGCGGCTCGCGCCTCCTCTGCGGCGCGGTAAGAACCGTC
>JACZXL010000164.1 GCA_022571635.1 Planctomycetota bacterium | reverse complement strand
CATCATGCACAGCTTCAAAAGCAGCTACGATGCTCTTGTGAACCTCACTGAGATCACGTTTTTGCCGGACTGATGCCTTGCGTTGTTTTGTCCTCTTCGATTTTACAAAGCCATTACCATTAATTGATCGTGATGGAGTCTTAGCAACACTTGCCAAAGGATTCTGTGCACCATCTAACGGAGTACCTTTCTGGATTCTTTGGAGACGCTTTCGTGATTGGGATACATAATCTTTCGATATCTCGAAGCCTACGTAACTGCGACCAAGTTTTTTAGCAACGGCGAGCGTCGTACCGCTACCGACAAAGGGATCAAGTACCAGGTCACCCTCGTCTGAGCAAGCACGGATGATGCGGCCCAACACCTGCTCCGGCATTTGACAGCCATGAAAGCCCATGCGCTCCTTAAAGGTTCCGCACACGCGAGGGAAATACCATGTGTCGCCGTCGGCAACGAAACCCTCGGGAAGATCCTGAGGTCGAAGTATCCAAGATTCGTGGGGGGTCGGGCGGATTATCCACGTATCGTCCGGCACACGACCGTTCGGATTCGCTCTTTTATCTGCATAGACAAGTTGCCGAGCGGATGGCACCCGAATGGCCGAATCATTGAATGTGGACTTGTCAGGATTCTTGACAAAGTGGAACAGGTGGGTGTGAGAGCGCGTGAACTTCGAGTGGCAGTGCACGCCGAATGTGTAGTACCAGACAACCCAACTCCTACAGAAGAAGCCAAGTTTTCGAGTGGCCAAAACCTTCAATTCCGCAGCGTATTCGTCACCAATCGCAAGCCAGAACGCTCCATCCGGCTTGAGAATGCGCTTCACTTCACTTATCCATTCGTGCGACCATCGAATGTATTCGTCGTAAGCCCTCTTGTCGTTGTACTCGTCATACTCGTAGCCAATGTTGAATGGTGGATCGGCGAACGCAAGGTTCACTACCCCATCCGCCAGGGTTCGCATTCCGCGAATACAGTCTCCAGTAATAACTCTGTTGTACCGGTTCGACACGCGATTCCTCCAACGCCTACAAGAATCCCGTCACGTCAGATCCTATGGCCCGACAATTGGCATCTGGAGCAAGCCGACAAGGCACCCCAGAGATACCGAACACTCTCATCGCGCTAACAGTACCCTAAAATACTGTATCGAACAACTGACTCCGCTCGCAGCAGTCGAAGCCAACGGCGATTAGCATCAACGGCTTGGCTCGTCGAGAATAGAACAGGCACGCTGAGCTTCATTTGGTACCCGCTCGGGTAGATGGAGGGTGGGTCTCGCTGAAGACGAGCTGGGTGCGGTGGGGCGCGAATCCGTGCTCGTCGAAAATCAGAATCTCGTTCTCGCGGCCCGGCTCGAGCCAGGATCCGGGCACATACAGCCAGCGCTGCGGGCCGACGGCCTTCCCATCAGCGGTGGCCGTGAAGTATCGCCCAAGGTTGTTCCCATTGACGAAGACCTGCCCCTTGCTCAGTCCGGCTGTATCGAACCACACGGTTTGATCGGTCGATTCCAGCGTGACCCCGGTTCGCCACCAGCACGGAGCGCCGCGTCGCTGGCGAGCGGCGGTGCTGCCGGTCTGCTCAAACTCGCTGGTCTTGGGCGGCTCCCATTTGGCATAGGCCCACGTGCCGAAGGCGGTCAGCGACTCAATGCATTCGTACAACGTGGTCGCGGCAGCAATTTCCGCTTGGGCGCGGGGTTGTCGGGCGTCGGGGGCGAACCGCAGGACGTTCTTGCCCCGCCGAAACGCTTCGGTCGTGGCCGGGTCGATGAGCAGTTCCAGCCGCCGCCCGCCCGTCGCGCCAGCATAGTACGCCAGAGGCTGGTCGTTGATCAGGAACGTTCCGCTGGCCTCAGCGCCGTCGACCTCGACGAGGATGGGTGTCTTCCTCGCGTGTAAGAACGTCCAGGTCAGTTGCCCCGGGTCGCTGAGCTGACCGTACGTCCGACCCGCGACATAATCGCGCAGCGCGAACGGGTCCACCGGCGTGTGGCGAACCCGCTTGGGCTTGATGCTGCGCAGCGGTTTGACGTCATAGAGATGACCAAAAAGTCCCGTCCGGTTGCCGAGGTCGTTTCCTTCGGCAAACCGGCCAAGGTTGTCTACGAGTGCGACGAGCGTGTGCTGACCTTTTTCCAGGGACAGGTCGAAGGGGCGGTGCTGAGCCCCGCGTCCAACGCCGACGAGACGCCAGTGGACGCCATCCAGAAAAAGGTGTGCGCGATCTGCGACATGTGGAAGGTGCAGTCGGCGCTTGCGCGTCGACGACACTTTGAATTGTATCCGATACCAACCGTAGCCCAACGCGGCGCCGCATTCAGCGAGGGTGGCCGGTCCGTCGAGCGTGGCGAAGCGGGGCGAGCTTCCATCCACGTGCGCCGACCTCGACGCCGCTTCCCACTGGGTCATCTTGAGTGCGGCCCGTGTCCGGGCTGACGGGGCGATAGTAATCTTCTCGAGTCCGGCATCCTTTGTGACCTTCCACGCCGGCGCAGATCCACCCCCGGGAACGGGCGAGCCCTCGCGATCGAAGCCGCCGACGCCGATATACACCGCGTGCGAATCGCAGTACGTCTCGTCGATCTGCTGCTGATTGCAGATCACGATCGTGATGTTCTTATGCTCACGCACGAGCGGCTTGGGGCCGGTGGGCACGGTCGCCTCGAGCGAGCTGCCGCCGATCGAAAGAAGCACGGGGGCTTTGGCGGGTCCTTGCAGCACCAGGATCGACCGATCGACCAACGCGAACGGGCAAAGATTCGCGTAATCCAGATGCCCGAGGCCCTGCAAATCGACATCGAAGATGTACCAGCCCACGAGCTGATCACCCAGATTCACTGGTAGCCGGATCCCGTGATCCAGCAGCAGCGTCGCTTCACGCGGTCCGCCGTCGCTGAAGACGAATACCACGCGACCAGCCGCACCGCGAAGCGGCACGACCGAGATCGGTCGCGCGGCGCGCTTCGATCGACCGGAGGGGGCGGTCGAAAGATCAGCATGGTCCAAGGTGACCGGGTGGTAATCCGGGTCGAGATCGGCAAAGACATGACTGAAATCACGGGCAAAGGTGAACAAGCGCCGAATCACGTTGTATTTCGGGCCGCGCGCGCCGGCTTCGCCCAGCGGAGCACCCGGAGCGACGGTAGTGGCCACGAAGCGATCCGCAGCGCCGGCGGCCCGTCCGCCGAGAAAACCGAAGTTCGTGCCCCCGTGAAACGGCGAGACGATCGGCTGAGCGCCCGCGGCCAGCACCTGCGCCAGCCGATGCAAGAGGGTCGGCGCTGATAGATCATCGCCTCGTGCAGCGCCCCACGTCTGCTGATCCGCGGCCCGGAAGGCGCTGACCAGCCGGGGCGCGTCGCGCTGGACGGAGCGTAGTTGACGCAGATGAAGGAGCAGGTCGTCGCGTCCTCGCCAGGTGTCGATGGTGCCCGGCGACTCCTGCCACAGGTCGTTCGTGTTGAAAATCGGCACGTTGACCCCATTTCCCCGGATGTAGCGTGTAATCTCCAGAAGATAGCGGTCGGCCTGGACGTGGTTGGAGCACAGCCACGCGTGCTCGCTCTGGACAAGGAGGATGGGACCGCCATCCGACGCCTGGAGACCGGACAGCTCATTGAGCAGCTTGCGGAAGTAGAGGCTGACCCGCTCGAGAAACGGCTCGTTCGCCTGGCGAAGCGCGACATGCGGCATTTCAATCAACCAGGCCGGCAGGCCTCCGGCGTCATAGCCGTCGGCAATGAACGGGCCCGGCCGGAGCACCACCCACATTCCCGCCTCGGCGCACAACTCCACGAATCGGCGGACATCGGCTTGGCCGGTAAAGCAGAAACGGCCCTTGCGCGGCTCATGCAGAGCCCACGGACAGACCGTCTCGATCGTGTTGAGGCCCGCCTGGGCCGCGGCGGCGATCCGATCCGACCATGCCTCCACCGGCACCCGGGCGTAGTGGATCGACCCGCCCAAGACCCAAATACGCCGGCCGTCGATCGAAAAGCTTTGACTGTCGTAGGTCACGCGAGCCATGGCCGAGAGTGTAGCCAGACGGCAGGCTGGGTGCCCAACCTTGGATCGCGGCCTCAACCCCGCCTCGATTCGCGACTCGCCCCCGCCGTCCGCACCACCGCCCGCGCTATCGGACGCAACGTGTTTTGGACGAACCATGTATGACCTGACGGCCGCGGCTTGGTACAACTGTCATTGAACCCATGAAACCGACACCCGTTCCTCACTTCAACAGCACCCCTCCCAAACTGACGGCGACCCTTGGCCTCTGCGCCGCGGTATTGGCCTTCGCCGGCGGCTGCGAAACAGCCTTTGAGCGCATCGATCGGAGGACGACCGAGCTGCTCGCCCAGAGCACGGCCACGCTGGGGGCCGACGCGATCGTCCCGCGCGTTTCGACGCCGAGCCGCTTTGCCTTGGACGGGCGCGATCGCGACCTGTACCGCCAAGACGTGCCGACGGTGAATCCCTCGGCCGACGAACTGACCTTCACGCCCATCAACGAGTCGGACAACGCCGACGCCGTGATGCGGCGGCTGGAGGGGTATTCGGAGCTCTCGCCCGACGCCATGCACTTGGATCTGCGCGGCGCGCTGTCCTATGCGATCCGCCACAGTCGCGAGTACCGCTTCGCCGAGGAGGAGTACGTACTGGCCGGGTTGCGGCTGCTGATCGAGCGACATCGCTGGGGTCCACGGTTCTTTGACGATTTGTCGGCCACGATCGACGCCGACGGCGACAACGCAACGTTCGACTCGGCGCTTCGGCTGGTCAACGAATTCGGCGTGACGCAGCGTCTTCCGTACGGGGGTGAAGTCTCGGCCCGAGCCCTGGCGCGCGCGACCGAGGACCTGCACCAGCGTGTGGCCGGGGAGAACGTCCAAACCGCTGAGCTGATCTTCAGCGCCGACATTCCACTGCTCCGCGGGGCCGGCCAGGTCGCCCGGGAGGATCGCATCCAGGCCGAGCGGAACCTGGTGTACGCCGCCCGCGATTTCGAGCGTTTTCGGCGTGAGTTTTTGTTCGATATCGCCCAGGATTTCCTTGATTTGGTGGTGCAAACGCAAGTGATTAAGAACGCCGAGAACCAGGTCCAGATGCGGGAGGCGGCGGAAGAACGAACCCAAGCGTTGGTCGACGCAGGACGAGAGCCTCCCTTCGGCGCCGCCCAAGCGGTGGGGGACACGCTCCAAGCGCGGGACAGTCTCAACCTGCAGCGTGAACGGTTTCGCCTGACGGTCGATCGATTCAAGGTGCGGCTCGCGATGCCCCAAGATGAGCCGGTGATTATCGAGACATCGATGTTCGATCTTCGTCCGCCTAGGGCTGATCTCAATGCCGCCGTGCGGGCCGCGCTGTCGTACCGGCTGGACCTTCAGACCCGTCGGGACCAACTTGATGATGCTCGTCGCGCGGTCGCGAACGCCAGAAACGACTTGCTCCCGGACTTGAACCTCTCCGGCTCGGTCTCGATACCGACTGACGACGAGCGGGCGCGGGCGGGGCTTGACTTCGAGACCGACGACTCGTCGTTCATAGCTTCGGTGACGTTCGGCCTGCCGCTGGATCGTGAGATCGAGCGCCTCGACGTTCGCCGGGCCCAGATCAACCTGGAACGAGCGACTCGCGAGTTTGACCGCTTCCGGGACACGGTGGCGGTGGAAGCGCGGGCCTCGGTTCGCAACGTGGACCGCGCACGATTCAGCGTGGTGCTTCAGGACCAAAACAGGGTCATCGCCCAGCGCCGCGTGGAGGTCATCGAGGCGGCCCCGGACCGCGCCACCGCCCTGGAGCGCAGCGACGCCATCGAGGGCCTCAACCGCGCCCGCGACGCCTATGATCGGGCCGTGCGCGACCTGCAGGTGGGCATCTTGCGGTACTTGCTCGATACGGGCCGGATGCGCGTCCAATCCGACGGATCAATTCGGCCGCTGCAAGGGATAACGCAGGGTGAAGCGGATGACCCCGACAACGGCCCCGATCCCGCGGGCGAACCGGCCGGATAGGCACCCCGCGAGGGCAAACAGGGGCAGATTCGGGGCCGAAGAGGCTCGATTTAGGTCGAGTCTCCGACTAATGTAGGTAATTGCGGGGATGAAGCACCCCGCGCCCAACGAACAAATCACGGGCGTCCGTTGGTCTGCCAGTTTTTTTACCGGAGCTTGAACTGTGAACAACGCTCTTTCGAAACGTCGCGCGGGAACGACCGTGGTGGTGGTCACGATCATCGGGCTGGCGACCGTGCTTGGCACCGCTACGCTGCTGGTCCGCAGCACGTCCGTTGGAGATGGGAACGGCGCCGCGGACCGACACGTGGTTCGACGAGGCTCCTTCGACATCACGATCCCCACGTCGGGCGAGTTGGCTGCGCTGCACCAGATCGAGATCCGCAACAAGCTGAAGTCCCGGGGCGTCCTCACCGAGATCGTCGCCGAGGGCACCACCGTTAAGGAAGGCGACGTGCTGATGCGCTTCGCCGACGAAGACATGCGCAGCCGCATCAAGGATGCGAAGGACGCAGTCAACACCGCTGAGAGTAACCTCGTGGCGTCGCAGGCGAAGCTGGACATCACGGTGAGTGCGCACCAATCGGAGTTGGCCAACGCCGACCTCCGAGTCATGCTCGCCGAGTTGGCGTTGAAGGCGTGGCGGAAAGGCGAAGTCGTTTCGCGGCGCAAGGAGCTTGCCGTGGCGTTGGAGGCAGCTGAAATCGATTTTGAGCGGGCAGTCGCTCGATTCGAAGACTCCAAGAACCTCGTCACGCAAGATTTCATCAGCCAGGACGAGTACAAGCGCGACGAGATCGCCAAGATCAAGGCCAAGGCCACCCTCGAGCAGGCGAAGCTTGATATCGAGGTGTATGAGCAATACCGCTTTGTCGAGCAGAAGGCCCAGAGGGAGTCGGACGTCGAGCAGGCCTTTGCCGACCGCGAGCGCGTCAAGGAACGGCAAAAGGTCGAACTCGGGTCCGCCCGCTCGGAGGTCGCGAGCAAGAACTACCAGCACGAGAGCCGCAAGGAGCGACTTGCCGACTACCGGGAGCAGTTGACGTACTGCACGATCACGGCGCCGTCCGCCGGCCTCGTCGTCTACTACAGCAGCCTTGAAACGGGAGGCAGGCACGGGGGCCAAGCCCAGCCGCCGGACGTGGGCACCGAGCTGCGACCCAATGAGCAGGTGATTCTCCTGCCCAACATGAGCCAGCTGATCGCCGCGGTGAAGGTAGACGAAGCACGTAGCGGTCTCATCCAGCCGGGCCAGACTGCAACGATCACCTCCGACGCCGCACCGGATTCGGTCATGCACGGTGAGGTCATGAGCATCGGCGTGCTCGCAGAATCCGGCGGATGGCGCGATCCCAATCGTCGTGACTACACCGTGCGCATCTTGCTCAGTGACGGGAACGACTTGGGATTGAAGCCCTCGATGCGGTGCAAGGCCGACATCAACGTCGGACACGTCGAGGACGCACTGTTCGTGCCCATCCAAGCGGTCTTCCGCAACGGGCCCGTCTCATTCGTCTATGTTCCCAAGGGTTCAGGCTTCGCCGAGCGGCAGGTCACACTCGGCGACGCGTCCGAGCTGTTCGTGCAGATCAACGACGGGTTGGCCGAAGGCGACGTCGTCCTGCTGCGCGAGCCCAGCTTGGGCGAAATTGTCGGCCGAATCGACAAAGCCGGAGCCGGCGTGCAACAGACGGCCATGGGAGCGCCGCGGCGCGGTTCGTCCGATCGCACCTATGGCGGATCGCGCCAAGGAATGGGTGGTGATCCGTCACAAGCAACGCGCGGGAGGCGGCCAGCGGGAATGCGAGGCAAGCGACCGGAAGGTATGCGCGGCGACGCTGAACCTGGCGATGCCGCACAGGGGACCTCCGACGATCGTCCGTACGCACAAGGCGGTAACACCGACCAGCCGGCTACGGCTAAGTCCGCTCAGGACTCGTAGCCCCTTGCGGTAATCGCCTCAGCTCGGGGGCCGTCACTGAACGTGTTTCAATCTCAATCGCCACCGGCGACTCGATCTCAGGCTCAGTTGTCGCATGTAGTTCCTTGAGCTTGCGCGAGCTCGGCAACACCATCCGCTCCAGCGACCCGATCGCACTGTTGTACGAATCGCCTGCGCGTTCCAGACCTGCTCCGATCTTCTGGAAATGCTCGACGAACTTCGCCAGCCGATCGTACAGCTCCCGGCCTGTGTTGGAAATCTCGCGTGCGTTGGCGGCGACGTCCTCCTCCTGCCACCCGTAGGCCACCGACCGCAGCAGCGCAACCAGCAGCGTCGGCGTGGCGATCAGCACATGATTCCGCATCGCCTCGGCATGAAGCTCCGGCCGGACGTCCAGCGCCGCCGACAATGCCCCTGATCCAGCGGGCGAACCGGCCGGATTGGCACCCAACGAGGACAAACAGGGGCAGATTCGGGGCTGAATAGGCTCGATTTGGGCCGAGTCCCCGACTAATGTAAGTCATGGCGGGAATCAGGCACGCCACGCCCAACGAACAAATCACGGGCGTCCGTGGTCTGCCAGTTCTTTACCGGAGCTTGAACTGTGAACAACGCTCTTTCGAATCGTCGCGCGGGAACGACCGTGGTGGTGGTCGCGATCATCGCGTTGGCGGCCGTGCTTGGCACAGCCACG
>JACZXL010000006.1 GCA_022571635.1 Planctomycetota bacterium | reverse complement strand
CTGGCCGGCGATGTCCGCGAGGTCGAGATTCACTTGCGTGCAGTTCTCGCACGGCGGGCTCGGCGGGTTCGGATCGTTGACGGCCGAGCACCACGCACCCAGCAGAATCGTGAGGTCCTTTGAGTCAGTGCATCCGTCACCGTTGAGATCGGCGGTGCTAGGCGGCGGCTCGCACAAGACCTCACTCACCGTGAAGTCGTCCACCGCGGCCTCGACCAGGGAGCCTAAGCCCTCGTCGGAGGCAATGAACCGCAATCGCATTTGCGCGGTGGGCAGGACAAAGTCCGTCACCTTGAACCCGTGGAAGAACCATCCGCCGGAGGTTTGCGGACCGCTTGGGCCAACGGTCTCGACGTTGGTCCAGGTCGATCCGTTGTCGTTGGAGACCTCAACGACGAAGACGTCGGCGTTCGGATCGGCACCGGTATCGTTGGAATACCACCGCCAATAGCCGATTCGAGCCTCCGGCATCGCCGAGAGGTCGATGGTCGGCGTCGTAAGCGTGGTTTGCCCGCCGTCCACGTCGTTATCGCCCAGGCCGCAGCCAGGCGCGCACTGGCCGGTCACGAAGCACATCGTACCGGGGACGGGGGTGTGGTCGTCATCGGGTTGAGCGGCGGTGCCGACCGGGTCGACGCGCTCCCAGACGCCGGTGACCGCGTTGTCACCGGGTGCGCCGACCACCCACCCAGTGTCCGCCTCCAAGTCGTCTTGCGACTGCACAATGATCTCGTTGGCGGAGAGAACGCTGAATGTCTCGCCGGGCGCACCGGGGGGATCGGTGAACGTTGCGCCGCTGGTCGTTTGGATGCTGACGTAGTACGACACCTTGAGGCCGCACTCGATCGCCCCGAAGACCGCGTCGTAGACATTCTTGGACACCAGCTGCATGGGAACGGTGACGAATCCCTGGCCGATGTCGTAATGCAGCAGTGCCGTACCGGGGTCAACCGTCGCCCCACAGCTCGCCGCCACCTCCACCCGGACCGCCGTGCCACCCTGTGGATCAATCAGCTCCGGCCGACCGTTGGGGTAGGCGAAGGTCAGGGCGCCGGCACTCAGGGCGTCCGCGGGGTCTAGGACAAACAAGCCGCGGTCAATGTCGCTGACAATTACCGTCCCGCTGGGGAAGAACGGATACACGCTCCAAGCGCCGTCAAAGCCGCCACCGTCATTCTCCGGATACGTATCAAACCACCCGACCTGGACCGGGTTCACTGGATCATCGGCGCAGAAGATGCGCAGGCCGGCGTGATATTCAGCCTCATAGATGAACCCGTCCCGGACGTAGAGGTTGTGATCGGTGGCTGACACGCCGGAGCTGGAGGTATTCACGAGCAGCGGATTGGACAGGTTGGTCACGTCGAAGATGACGGTCTCGTTGACGCTGTCGGTCTCGTCGTTGAGATACAGGTACTGCCGATCCTCGCTCAGCCAACACTGGTGGCAGTAGGTGAGGTTCGGGTAGGTGGTGCGCGAAAGGCGGAACATGTTGGACTTGTTGGTCACATCGTAGATGTCCAAGCCGATGCCGCCGTTGGCACAGAAGGCGATCTGCTTTCCGGCGTAGGGACCTGAGGTGTACGTGACGATCTGGGCGTCGTGAACATTGACGCCTTGCGAACTGGGTACCTGCCCGGCCAATGTCGGATTCGCGGGGTCCGACAGATCAAAGGCGACCAGGCGCCCGCCGTTGATGTTGGCGCCACACAGGTAGAGGAACCCGCTGTCGGCGTCGATGGCGACGTTGTGACTTGCGGCAAGGCCGCCAGTGGTCACCTGCCCAACCAGTGTCACGTTGCCGTTGTCAACGTCGGCCAGGTTGATGACGTCGATGCCACCACCGCATTCGTTGACCACATAGCAGTAGTCGCCAAAGACCTTGACGTCCCCCCAGAGGCAGTTGCTATGGGTGACCTGGCCAACGATGACCGGGCTGCCGGGCGTGGTGATCTCAACGACGACCATCGCGTTGCGAACCCCCATCAGGGCATATTCACGCCCCGAAGGCGAGGTGTAGCCCCAGCAATCGTTGGCGCTGGTGGGCTTGCTGGGGAAACCGTTGAGAGGGATTTGGCTGAGGAGATTCACCTTGTCGGATGTAAACTGAGCGCCCGCTTGGGCGAGTCCGAGCCCTGCCGCCACCAGCGACGCCACCACAAAGCTGCCCATCACCGATCGTGACCTAAGGCTTCCCATAATCGGATCTCATCAAGAAGTGCCCCGATTGCGCAGAATACACGCATAGACGGCAAACGCGAGCAAAATCCGTCGCAGAGTCCTGCTGCCGGCACCGGCCCGGGACCCTGAAGCGCCTTGCCTCCTTGCAGCGTTTCGGCGATCCGCGAACATCTCGGCGTCGTTCAGGTGCGGATTCCGAAGCGCCGATAGGTGGAGGGTGAGCAGGGCGGGAGGCCGGTCGCCTGGGGGCGATCGTCCGATCGACCGGGGGCCGCTCAGTCGTCGCGGATCACCTCCTCGTCCAACCAGTCGCAGGTTCTTGTACCCTACGCCCCGCTGATTCGACCCTCCATGCGTCCCGGGGCCACGCAGGTGCTGAGCCGTTGCTGAAAGAGGGTCACATGAGCATACACATGACAGCCGAGATGCCCGAAGCGATTCGCCAGTCATCCCCTCCGCGCCTCAGCGCGTTGAGCTGGTTGGCCATCGCGGGTGGGTGCTTGCTCGTTGGTCTGCTGATCTTCATGTCGCTGAATCATCACGGACCGGCGCATGAGGCGCATCCCGAAGCACCCCCCTGGTGGGGCTTGGGCATACTGCCGTTCGTAGGGATGCTCGGTTGTATCGCCGTGCTTCCGCTCCTGCCGTGGACCCACCATTGGTGGGAGAACAACCAGCACCGCCTCGGCGTCGCCTTGGGGTTCTCGGCTCTGACATTGCTTTACTACTGGCTTGCCTTCGGCGCGGAGAAGATCCCGACTGTCCTGGAGCACGCCATTGTCGTTGAGTACATCCCGTTCATCGTCTTGCTGTTTTGTCTGTATGTGATCAGCGGTGGGATTTCTCTGAAAGGCGACTTGGCGGCCCGACCGCTGACCAACACCACGTTCCTGGCGGTCGGCGCTCTGATCGCCAGCTTCATCGGGACCACCGGCGCCAGCATGTTGCTGATTCGCCCATTGCTCCAAACCAACTCCGAGCGGAAGCACGTCATCCACACGGTGATCTTCTTCATCTTCCTGGTGAGCAACGTCGGCGGCACCTTGCTGCCGATCGGAGACCCGCCGCTGTTTCTGGGGTATCTCTTCGGCGTGCCGTTCCTCTGGACCATGGGTCTGTGGGCGCCGTGGGCGGTCTGTTGCGTGATCCTGCTGGTGATCTACTTCATCTGGGACTCCATTGCGTACAAGAAGGAAACGCCAGCCGACATTCGCCTCGACGAGACACAAAAGCAGCCGCTGCGACTCACCGGCTGGGTCAATCTCCTGATCCTGGGCGGCGTGGTCATCTGTGTGGCCCTGGTCGATCCAAAGAAAACCCTTCCCGGCACAACATTCACGCCATTCCCATTCATGCGAGAGCTGTTGATGTTGGGGTTGGTTGCGCTGTCCCTGTGGAGGACGCCAAAGGGCGTGCGCGCCTACAACAAGTTCAACTACGCCGCGATCCTCGAGGTGGCGGCGCTGTTCGTCGGCATCTTTATCACCATGCAGGTGGCGATCGAATACCTCAATGCACGAGGTGCAGACCTTGGTATCGACAAGCCGTGGAAGTTTTTCTGGGTGACCGGCTCGCTCTCAAGTTTCCTGGATAACGCACCCACGTATGTCGTGTTTTTCCAGACCGCCAAGACGCTGCCCCAAGGCGCTGACGCCGAGATGGTACAGCTCAGCGGAAATGGGGCGATCAATGCCGCCTACCTCGCCGCCATCAGCCTCGGCGCCGTGTTCATGGGGGCGATGACCTACATCGGCAACGGTCCCAACTTCATGGTCAAGGCCATTGCCGAGCAGACCGGCCTCAAGATGCCAAGCTTCTTCGGCTACATGTTCAAGTATAGCTTGCCGATCCTCATTCCCGTGTTCATCATCATCATGCTGCTGTTCCTGTTACCCGGATCACCGTTCACACTATGACCGAGCCTAAGATGGCGATGAACCGTTGTCTATCAGGAGCGATATGGTGCGGAGTCAAGTGAGATGATCAAGCGAATTCTTGTCGCACTCAGCGGTACGCCGTTCACCGCCACCGCGACGAAGTACGCGCTGGACCTTGCGAAGTTGCACAAAGCGGAAGTGACGGGCGTCACCGATGTTGATATTGCACAGTTGATGAAGGTTGGACCGGTGCCGGTCGGCGGCGGCGCGGCGGCGGCGAGCCTCGCGGAGCATCGCATCCACGTCACCGAGGAGCACGTCGAGCAGGCGATTGCGGACTTCGAGCACGCGTGCGCCGACTCCGGAATGATCCATTGCGTCGATCGAGAGACGGGCGATCCGTTCGACCGGCTCATTGCCCTTTGGCGCTATCACGATCTGACGATTGCCGGGCTTCGAGGACTGTTCGAGTACGGCGTCGTTGAGAAACCCGACGATGTTTTGATTCGGCTGATCAGCGAGGGCGTGCGGCCGATTCTCGCCGTGCCCAAAGCGTACCGGCCCATCCGCAAGGTGCTCGTGGCCTATAACGGCTCAATGGAGTCGGCCAAGGCGCTCAAGCAGTTCGTGCAGATGGATCTCTGGCCGGACATCGCGCTGCAAATCGTTTGCTTCGACATGACGCCGCAAGAGAGCGAACCGCTTCTGGCCGATGCGTCGAGCTATTGCCGCGCTCATGGACTTGCGGTCCAGACCCAGCACGTGGACGGCGGGCCCCGCGATCACCTGCTTGAATGCGCCCACCAGGGCGAGGCCGATCTTATCGTCCTCGGCTCGACCTCTCGTGCCCGCATCTTCAAGCACCTGCTGGGGGACACGGCTCTGCACGCGGTCCGCAACGCCGAGGTGCCGCTGTTCCTGACCCAGTAGCGTGCGCCGCGAATGACCGCATCGGCCGCTAGGATTATGCGGCTCGGCGTGGCTGGACGCCGCGTGCCCGCAAGCAGGTTGGCCGCCAGCAGCACGATGACAGCTCCGAAGGCGAAGGGAATCAACTGCTGTGAATTGGACATCGTTGGTCCTCCATCTATAGGGTATTGCTTTCGCGGTCTTTGCCGACCTTTGGCGGATTGTACCAGCGGGGCCACGCGGGGGAACTTGAAGGAAGTGAGACACGACATGCCGGATGAAGCCTACCACGAAGGTGATTTCCGTGACACCGAGGATTTCGACGCGGAAGATGCAGCCGTCTCGGACCTCACGCCCGCACAACAGACGGATGCGTTTGACATCGAAGAAATGGCCAAGGCCATAGTCAAGGCAACCGGCGAGCCGGTGGTTGATCCCGCCAACGAAGCCCGAGAGCGCGACAAACTCTTATTGGACGCGAATGATGAGTACGAGAAGCATCCGTATTTGAGAGCGCAGATGAACACAGTTGAACTCGCCCGAATGGAGGAAGATTTCGCAGTGGAAGAATATGGAGACGAACTCTTATTGGACGCGATTGATGAGTACGAGAAGCATCATGCCCGGTTGGCCCGCAGGGCAGCGGATGCGTTGAACCTTGCGATAGCGAGCGGACACATCGAGCACCCTGATGAATATTCTGACTTCGACCTCGACGATCTCGACGCTGATGATGACTGGATCTTTGCGGATGTTCCGCCCGAGGCACATTTCGTCCTGAAAGAGGAACGAGCGGAGATTGAAAAGCGGCAGCGTGAACGCGAGGCGATCAGGAAAATGGCTTTTCTGATGCGTCGTTAGCCGGGGCGATGCTTGGTACAAACAGGCCAAACGGGTCGCCAGTTTTCTTGCGGAGATCGAAACGCCGACGGAAAGACGGTCCGCAACGGCACTCGGCCTGAGCGACCACGCGAAACGCGTGCAGACCGTCGTTGACGCCGCAAACGCCCGACGCCCCGAGCAACAGGCCCGGGGCGAACTGACCGCGCAGAAACGCAACGCAGCTCAGGGAACCACCGCGATCACTGATGATGAGCAACACACAGACGACAACGCTGCCGATCAGACTTCACAGGTCGATCTCACGAATCCCTATGCCGCCGCGACGGGTGCGATCCAGCACTTGACCTCGGCTCGGTTCGTCGATCTGCTCGCCTGAGACCATGAGAGTCCGGCATCGTGCTGTACATATCGTGATCCTTTCTTCATCGTTGTCGGCCAGGCGACGTTGCTTGTCGAACCATACATTGCGTGCAGAAGCAGACGGAGCTTGGCAAAGGCGCTCCGTTGACATATTCAGTGGCCCGAATCGGCACTCTCCGCGCCGCCCGCGAGTTGAATTCACCGTCTTGGGAAAGAACTAGGGTTTTTGCGGGTGGGTGCCTGGCAAGTGGCGGGGCGCTTGATGTCCTAGTGAGTGACAGCTAGCTGACAGTGCGTCGTCACTGTGCATGTCCGAGGATCCCCGTAGTGTGTACTGTACCAGGCCATCCGCGTGAGTCGGTTCGACGTAAGTTCCTCGCGATACGCTGGCCAAGGAATAACCTTGGTTCCCGGCGTTTCACCCAGATATTGCGGGTTCTTACCCGACGAGGTCAGTATAGACGTAAGCTGGAACGATCATATAGAAGTCGTCGCCGGTTTCACGACAGGGGGTTTGACGATGACTGTTCGGCGCGAGCGGCGAGAAGGCGCTCCGTCCGGTACAAGGCATATGAGCGACGCCAACGAAACGCCCGTCCATGCACCAACCGAGGGGGAAGGACTATCGCTCCAATCCAGCGACCCACGGGCGTTGTGGGATGCACTGACTCAAGATGCGGAGGTCGGCGTCTTAGTTGTCGACACGCAGGGCAGGATCCAGTTTGCGAATGCGACTGTGCGAGGAGCGTTGGGAGCCGGTGAAGTTGATCTGCGTGGTAAGTCGTGGCATGATCTGCTTCCCAAGGACGTTGCCGATGAGAGAGTACGATGCGCCGCGCAGGTTGTCCGAACCTTACGGCCAATTGCGCTGATCGGGATGATCGGAGGGGGGTGTCGCTGCGCGATCTTCCGCCCGATCGAGCCAGACGCACGCGAAGGCGCACGAGTGCTGGTGATATGCCGGCCGCTGACCGCCATGGATCGGGAGCCGAAGTCTGATGCGGTTGACGGGTGCGCGGTGGTCATCGCCCAGTTCAATGATTTTGGTCCTTTGTCGGCGCTGACGGAACGGGAGTTCGAGGTTCTGGCCTTCATCGGGGAAGGGCTGTCTACGGCCGAGATCGCCCAACGGCTGCATCGCAGTGTCAAGACCGTCGAGTGGCATCGGCGATTGCTGGGATCAAAGCTCGAAGCGACGAACCGCGTGGACTTGGCACGCATCGCCATTCGGGCTGGGTTGACGCACCTCGGGATCGTGGACACGCGGCCCCGAATCAGCTCGCGTCGAACCAAGGCCTAGAGCAGTTTCAATGAAGACGTAGCGGCTGCATGCGCTGGTCGTCTCGCGCCACGATACATTTGCCGGTCCCGACGGATCGATCGGCGCGACTCCGGTGGCACGGGCATCTCGCCTCGGCGAGTCGCCTATGGAGACTTGCCCGTGCGACTTATCATGGCGTGACATCTGCACGGGCAGGATGCCCGTGCCACTGGATATTGGCATGGGCGAGGTTCCGATTGAATCGGGATACCATCGGTTTTGAGGCCGCGACGTGGTCCCGTTCCTGCCATGGCGTGACGCTACAAGATCATTGAAACCGCTCTAGCCGGCGCTCAACGGTCACAGTTTTACATCGTCGCCGGTTTTGATCTCGTCGTCGTCCTCGTCGAAGTCCTCGTCCTCGTCATCTTCGTCATCTTCGTCGTCGAGGAACTCTTCCTCGTCCAAGTCGTCGTCGTCGTCCGTGTCAAGCTTCTCTTTATCTTCCTCGTGCACACCCCACGCTGCACACAAAGAACGGTTGCCGAACGAGTCGAAGTCAGACAGCGCCGTCGCGGCGAGAACGGACGAGCCGGCGCAGGCCCCGGTCAAACACGTAGTGCCGAATGAGCGGTCGGTGGCGACCAGGTCAGGCATCGCTCGCACTCCTGAAAGGGATAGCCTCACGTCACTGGCGCGCCGTATTGGATCGACTCCGCAGGAGAAGTCAACCGCAACCGGACCATCATTTTGCGGTTCGACCTGGGGGCACATCGTGGCGCCGACCGCGCCGCGATGCCGACGCTCCGCCCGGACCTGACTTGGATCAGTTCGGAGCCGCGATGGCCACCGTGCCCGAAGGCGATGACAGGAGGATCCAGCCGTCGATCACCGCCGCTCGGTCAAAGGGCTCGGAGTCCGGCGGCAATTCGAACGAATCACCCATAAGCTTGCAGTTCTCCGAGAGGCTGTAGACTCGGTACTTGTGCTGCGTTCGCCGCCGCTGCCGGCTCTCGGACCGGCTGATCAGGACGAGTCGGTCGTCAGTGGGCAGCAACCATTTGTAATCACGCTCGTCGGCGATGCTGTCTGCGCCCACCACTTCACCCAAGGCGTCGAAGCGCACGATTCGCTCGCCGAACATCGCAAACACGCGTTGGTCATCGAGGACGATTCGATTCAAGACGGATGGGTCCCATCCACGGCGCGCCGGCAGGGCAAACGGATCGGACAGTATGCCGTTCGTCAGTTTGATAGCTCGCAGCGGATTGCTCGGTCCCTGACGGCGATCGGTCTGCGTCTGGATGATTACGCGGCTCCGCACCGACCAGCCGCGCCGAGTCCCTTGGGCGGCGACCGAGAGATTCGACCACAGGGACCGTCCGCTGGGCAACTGGAGCATCTCGATACCGGCCCCAGTGCCGTAGAGCAGTCCGCCGAGCGGCCCCGCGGCCATCCATCGCACCGAAGCGCCGTCCACCGGTGTGATTTCGCGCAACTGACGCCCAGTCGCCAAATCCACCAGCAGGAGTCTCGCCTCCGGGTCATCCTCGCCCGTGGTGAACCGTGAGCCGCTGAGCACCAGCGCGAAGTCATGCAGGAGCACCAGCGCCACCCGGTCCAGCGCGAGTCTCGGTTCGGCTTTCCATCGCTGCCGGCCACGGTCGGCAAGATCGAACGCGACACTTTCTCCTGATCGACGCACGACGACGAGCAGGTTGCCTCGGATCAGCGGCAGGCATTCCCTAGGATCAAGCGCGGCCCGTTCCGGTGATCGTTGCCCGGGTCGGCCGTCGCGCCGGCTCGGCACCGGCGGCTTCCCCAGAACCTCAGTCATCCACGGGGTGGCCCAGAGCCGAGCCCCGCGTTTGCGCAGATCAAACATGACCGCTTGGGCATCACCGTCAGGAGCCACGACCCACAGCAGTAACCGGTCGCGATCGAACTGGAGGATGTGTGGATCAACCCGTTGCCCCAGTTGGACCGACCAGAGCGTTCCCAGCCCGGCCGACGCGATCATGCGCAGATGCTCGCCGTCGTAAAGCAACATCCGATCGGTCGGCGCCGCGAGTTCGACGCCGGGGTACCTTGTCACGAGCATGCCGTCGAGGGGCTCGGCTACGGTTTGGATCTCGCCGATGCGCGGCTTGCGGCCTGGGCGGTCAACCGGCTCGAGTGAGGCAAGCCACGCCCCCGCCTCCCGCGAACCGTCGGCAGTGTCCAATGCAATATTGCCGAACATCTCGACGACGTATCGCAGCACGATCTGCGCCGTCGCCGTCCAGTCCATGAGGCGGCAATACTCGACCACAGCGCCCAGTAGCCGCTCGGCGCGCTCTCGGCGCGGATCCGACCGGTAAGTCACGATCAGGGCCGCGACGGCGCTTGGCGTGTCTCCACCAGCCGCATAGAGGCTCGCCGCGTGCAGGGCCGCATCGGCAGCGGCATCCGCGAGCGGGAACTCGGCGGCCAGGGCAAGAAACGGCGGCGCTGAATCCTGCTCGGTTCGCAGTTGCTCCAGCCGTAACCGCGCGAACTCAGACTGCGGTTCATAAGCGGTGCGGCCGTGGCGTTGGATGATCCGGCTGAGGCGCTCAGCGGCCCAGGCGGCGGCCGGCCGTTCCACCGAGCCGTCGAACCGCCCCGTCGCCGCCAGATCAGCCGTGGAAAGGATCGACTGGTAGACCTCGACCGCGCGGGCCAGCGCATGGTCAGCGAGCCAATCGCCGTAGGCCAGGAGGTGCTCGACGCGCTGATCCGGCCCCGCGGCGACCGCTTCGATCATCGCGTGCAGCGTCTCACCGTCGGGCGGCTTCCGGGCGATGTGCAGGCGATCGAGCTCAAGGAGCATGTAGAACAACTCACGTCGAGCGCTTTGTGATGCCGGCGTCGCGCCGTCGGCATTGGTCGCCTCGATCGCCAGTTCTGCGGCTTCAAGGGCCAGGCCCAGGTCGCGGGCCCGCATGCCGAGCTGCAACAGTGACAAGGCCGGATCCGGATCGTTCGGCGCTTCCGCCAGCCGCTGACGCAACATCTGCTGGGCATGGCGAAAGGGCATATACGAGTCCAGGCGCTCGTTGCCGGTCACGACCAACTGTGCACCGGTCGCGAGCGGGTTGCCGGCGACATCCGCGTTCACGACCTGCCCAATCTGGCCGGTCTCGTCGTCGATGACCAGGAGATGTTGCGGCGTGGGGACAATGAGCGCGCCGTCCGTCAACTGCACCCGACCGTAAATATCCAGGTCTTCAATCGCAGGCCCCGCGGTGGGATCCGATTGCAGGGCAGGCCCGGGCAGCCGCCAGATCGGACGATCCAACGCCTCGAGTCTAAAGACCCGTATCTCGCGGCCGATGCCGTACACGGAGTGTTCGTTGGCGAGAAAGTAGCGCGGGGCGTTCCAGGCATCCCGTCCGGTGGCGGAGACGCTGACAAGCTCGTCGCCGGATTCCCAGTCCAGCAGGATCACGCGGCGCTCGTCGGGGCGCAAGGCGATGACGCCGCGCGGGGTGGCGACCGGCCCGCCGATCTGCCACGCCCGGCGCTCGGCAAAGATCGGATTCAGCGGCGGCGGGTATCGGCGAAGCCATCGCGTTTCGCCGGTATCGGCCCGGATCCTCGCCACGGCCCCGACCGGGGTCGCCACCACCAGATCACCGTCGTGATAGATCGGCGAGGAGAACGGCCGAGCGACGCGACTGCGGATCCCGCCGCTGGAGGCGATGTGCCGGGCCCAGCGCACTCGGCCGTCGGCTAGATCCAGCGAGATCAAATAGCAACTCGTCAGGAGCTGCCGGCTCACTTTCCTGGCCAAGACGAACACCGCGCCCTCGGCCACGACCGGCGCGCCGTGGGGGATGAGTCCGCCATACTCCTCCTTGCCGTCCAGACGATCGATGCGCCGAGCCCAGCGCAGCTCGCCATTGCCCGCGTCCAGGCACACCACTCTTCGATCGGCGGCTCGGGCGTCCCTGCCGTCGGCGTAGGCGTGTCCCGTCAACGTGACCAGCGTGTTGCCTTCGGTCACCACAATATTCAGGTCCGCGATTCGGTCACCGGAACGACTCAACAGTGAATTGGCGGATCGATCAACGTACGGCCGCCACAGCGAGCGACCGGTGAAACGATCGATCGCCCGAATGGTCCGACCCTCGTTGATGTACACGACGGACCCGGCGACGGTGGCGGCCGCGGTCAGTTCGACGCCCGGGCCCGGGCCTTGTTGGCGGGGCGCGGTCGAGGCCGACCGATCGATGCCGGCCAGCATCACTCGCTGACTGAACGGCGTACCGTCGAGTCGGGTCGACCAGATCGGCTGGGACACCAACTCGTGCAACTGGACGGCCTCCGCGCGATCCAGGATTGAGATGGACGGCTCGACGGGCGACTTCGAGATTCCTGCTGACAGTCGGCGCATCGCATCGCGCAGCGGCTCGGCTTCGCTTGCGAGCTCGTGCAACACCGCGATCGCGCGGTCCCGACCCGCGGTATCGCCGAGGTAGTGCGCAGCCATGCCGATCATGTACCAGCAGTGCGACGCGCGGTCACCGGTCAGGTCCGGATGATCCGCCGCCTCGGACAGCCAACCCAGCGCTGAGCGAAAACGTGCGGACTCGAGGTTCCACTGACCGAGCCGGAGCAACGCCTCCAACCCCGGTTCCGTCGCCGAACGCGTGATGGCCAGGCGCTTCAGCTCATCGGCTGCGAGCAGACGTTGTGCTTGGGCGGTTTCAATGAGCCGGTATCGTTCGAGCAACCGCTCGTCCGCAAAGAGCTCCCCCAGCACACGGGCGCGGACGGCAACGAACTGATCCTCGGTCGCGGCCGTCATCGGCACAAGCTTCATTGCATAGTCGTCGAGCAGTTCTTGATAGAGGCGCACCGCTTCGCCGGCGTTGTCGGGCGCCTGATCCTGGGCCAACTGGAACTGCTCCCAGGCCCGAGGCGAGTCGTCAATGTAAACTGGGTTCTGAGGCGGCGGGGCCGCGGCCGCAAACGACGCCAGCACGATCGGCCCGAGGCGCCCGCACCGCCAGCCCAGGCGGCGGGTCCGACGCCCCGACGTCTCTGGCGCCCCATCGTGACCTAGCCGACAACCTTTCATCAGCGATCTCCGGAATCCCTGTCAATCGTAGCGCCCTGCCCGTCAATTCCACCGGGTGAGGGTCGAAACCCTGCCGAAGCGGTCATGCTCGACCGGCCGCGTCGGCTGAGGTACATTGGGCCCATGCACACCTCGTGGCGGCCGGCACCGGCCAGCCTTCTCATCTTGCTTCTTGCTCTTTCGGCTATACCCGCGTGCACGGTCTACCGTGACCCAGTGGTATCGGTGGTGGACGCGGCGGTGACCGAGACCGGCGACGGCCTTGTAGGGCTGGGCTTCAGCCTCGTCCTTGAGAACCCGAACCAGCAGCCGTTAGCCCTACACGAGTTCAGCTACACCCTGGCCATAGACGGCGCACCGGCCTACCGCGGCCGATGGGCGGCTTCAGCCACCTTGCCTGCGAACGGCACGCGCCGGCTGACGATCCCAGCGATCGTGCGGTACGACCAGCTTGGGTGGACGGCGGCGTCGGCCCCGTCGCAGGCAACGTACGATCTGGTCGGCCACGTCCTGTACCTTGCCCCGGGTGATATCGCTGAGATCCTCTTCGACACGGGGGTCCGCAGACCAAAGGCGGCGTTTGCGGCCCGCGGGGTCGTGAATCTCACGGCTCAAGACGGGTCGGCAAACGCGCAGGCCCGCTAATCCGCGCGGCTGGGGAGCAGCGGGGGTCAATCGACCCACTACCGAGTTCTAGGACATCGCGGTAAACGCGCCGGCGCTGGTTGGCCCGTCTGCATCGCCCGCCAGAGGCACACCCCAGGTATCCCGCTTCCCCCACCTTACACAGATGGCACAGCTTCGTTTGGCGGCGTAACCGCCCGCAAGACCTCCGAAGGTTCAAGCTCGGGAGTGATGCCGCGCGCAACCCGTGTCGATATGAATCGAGACGGCGTGGTACGCCGGGAATATCAGCAATAGGGAGCTCTCATGCAGCTTGGCGAGATACTCAAAACAGCGCACCAACATGACGCGTCGGATATCCACCTCATCAGCGGTCATCCGCCGATGATGCGCGTGCATACCGTGATGACGCCGATGGATTGTCCGATCCTTACGCCGGAAGCGGCCGAGGCGGCGCTTCACGAAATGACGACGCCCGAGCAGCGGGCCGTGTTCACGGAGCGCAAGGACCTTGACTTTTCCTACCAGATCGAGGGGCTCGGACGGTACCGCGTCAATGCGCACAGCCAGCGCGGGACGATCGGTCTGGCGATGCGTGCGGTGAAGGAAAAGGTTCCCCCGTTGGACGACCTGAATCTTCCCGACGTGATCAGCCGGCTGACGTACCTGCCGCGCGGTCTGGTGCTTGTCACGGGCGACACCGGCTCGGGCAAGTCGACGACGCTGGCGGCAATGATCCAGTCGATGAACGAGCGCTACCGCAAGCACATTATCACGTTGGAGGACCCGGTCGAGTATGCGTTCCAATCCAACAAGTGCTTGATCGAGCAGCGCGAGCTCGGCCAGGACATGCCAAACTTCGCGTCCGGTCTCAAGCACGCGCTGCGTCAGGATCCGGACATCATTCTCGTCGGCGAGATGCGGGACCTGGAGACGTCGGCGCTGGCGATTTCGGCGGCGGAGACCGGGCACTTGGTCCTCTCGACGCTGCACACGGTCAACGCTTCGCAGACGGTGGAACGAATCATCGACATGTACCCCGCCGGGCAACAGAACCAGATTCGGTCGATGCTGTCCAATACGCTGCAGGCGGTGATCTCCCAGACGTTGTTCAGCCGTATCGATAAACCCGGCATGGCGCCGGCCGTCGAGGTGATGTTGTGCACGCCTGCGATCCGCAACATCATTCGCGAGTCACGAACGTTCGAGATTCCCAACGTGATCGACACGAACCGCCAGATGGGGATGATCAGCCTGGACAACTCGATCGCCGAACTGTATTTCAACGGTCTGATCAGCCGCGAAGATGCGGTGGCGCAGGCCGCCTACCCCGACAAGCTGGAACGACAACTGGCCGCGTAAGGGCCTAGGGCGCCGCGTCTATGCCGCATTACCGCTACCAAGCGCGACACTCTTCGGGCCAGCTGCAGGCTGGCACACTGACCGCCGAGAACGCCGGCGCGGCGGCGGCCATTCTGCGCAATCAGGGGCACCATGTTCTGCAGTTGATCCCGGTTCAGCAAACGAGTGCACAAATCGGCAACAAGCTGTGGGCCGCGCTGAACTACTCGTCGGGCCCGTCTCAGAAGGACATCCTTGATTTCACGACGCAACTGGCGGTCATGATCCGGGCCGGGATCAGCCTGCGGGCCGCGCTCGACGGAATCGCAGACCAGATCACCAACCCCAAGTTCCGCAAGATCCTGCTGGCAATCAAGATGGACGTCGAGTCGGGCAAGCAGTTCTCCGAGGCGATCGCGAAGTATCCGAGGCTGTTCGGGCCGCTGTATGTGAACATGGTCCGGGCCTCGGAAATGTCCGGCTCGTTCTCCAGAATGCTCGACCGCATCGCCGGCTACGTGGCGCAGCAGCTCGAAACGCGCAAGATGGTCATCGGGGCAAGCATCTATCCGGGCATCATCGCCACGATGGCCATTGGAGTCACGGTGTTCCTGCTCATATTCGTGCTGCCGAAGTTCGCCACCGTATTCCAGGGCAAAGAAGACGCCCTGCCCTGGCCCACCACCTTCCTCTTGGCGCTGTCAGATTGGGCGGTCAAGTACTGGTGGACGGCCCTGCTCGGGGCCGGGGGTGTCATCGCCGGATTCCTCGCCTTCATTCGGACCCAAATCGGTCAGCTCTGGTGGGACAAGACCAAACTTACCGTGCCGCTGTTCAAACGGATGTTCCGAGCGCTGTATATCAGCCGGTCGCTGCAAACGATGGGTGAGCTGCTCAATGCCGGCGTACCCATGCTCGATACGCTGGCCATCACGGGCGATGTGACGGGCAACATTATGTACAAGAAGATGTGGCGTGGTGTCTACGCCGCCGTGAAGCAGGGCAAGAAGATTCAGACACAGCTGAACAAGTCGACGCTGCTGCCGAGGTCGGTGATCCAGATGCTGGCCGCGGGCGAGGAGTCCGGGCGCTTGGCTGAGGTGCTCGACGAAATCTCGGTCTTCTATTCCAAAGCGCTGCGCGATGCGATCAAGGCCGTGACCAGCATCATCGAGCCGATCATGATCATCCTGATGGGATCGGTCGTCGGCTTCATCGCCATGGCGATCATCCTGCCGATCTTCAAGATGAGTTCGCTCGTCTCATGATGATTCGATACACCCGGAGGCGTGAAGGAAGTGGGAGTATGACCTTCAGTACATTGAAACGACACGGCGAGGCGCGGCGCGGGTTCACGCTGATCGAGACGGCCTTGGCCACGATCATTGTGGGCGTGGGCGTCGTGGCCATCGTCTCAGCCCAGCAGGCCTTCCACATCAAGAACAACTGGTCCACCCACGCGAGCACGGCCACGCTGCTGGGCAACGAAATCCGCGAGATGACGTTGAACCTCCCGCGACACGACCCCGTCACCGGGCTCATTTACGACCCGAACACCGGCGACCTGATCGGCGGCTGGGGATGGGAGGCCAACGAAGGCTCGGTCGAAGATTTCGACGACATCGACGACTTCGACGGCGACGGCGGAGGCTTGATCTTCTCCGCTGACTTCGACCCTCCCAACGGGCCGATCAACGCGCAACGCGAAGTCATCGCGAACATGCCCGGCTGGACCCAGACCGTGTACGTGTACAACGTCGATCCATTTGACATCACGAGCATCCAGGCGGACGGGACGACCAACATGCTCCGGGTGGAAGTCATCGTGACCTATCAGGCGCCGTCGGACGCGACGCCCAGAGAGATGACGCGCGTCAGTTGGATCACCCCGAACTGACGTTTGAACGGACCGCGGCGCACAGCGTCGCGAACCTGCACGATCCATGCTACTGCAGGAGGCGCGGAGAAAGCGCGATGAATCGACATGATGCCGCTTCACGAACCGATCGACGACGAACGACACACCGGAGCCTTGCGCGCCGCTTGACGCGGCGCCGCCGCGGCGTCTCGTCCGTCCTGGCCATGATGTTCATGGTGATCTTCAGCTCGCTGGCGGCCGTCATGGCCGTGGTGGCGCAAGGGAACCTGCGCACCGCCGACTCTGCCATGAAGGTATCGCGGGCGATGAGCGCCGCGGAAACGGGGCTGATCTTCGCCGCCCGGCGTCTCGCCTCCGAGTCAAGCCGGTTCGTCGTGGAAAAAGGCGTCGTGACCGATGTCTTCGGTCACGATCTGTGGCTGGGAACGTACGACGTCGTCACCGACGGTGCCGTCGACGTGCTGCCGCCCACCGGTTATACGGAGGCCCCGCTGGCCGTCGGCGTGGCGGAGGCGGTCCGCAACGCGCACCTGGCGGACTCGCACACCGTCGTGATCGACGCAGGCGATTTGAGCCTGCCCGAGATCGACGGCTTCGGGACGCTTCGCGTTCGCCCCATCGCCATGACCACAGACGGCTTGGGCAATCCGGATCCGCTGGGGCCGTACTTTCGCCTGAAGTACGAGCTGGTCGCCAATGCGCCGGTTGTTCGCGTGACCGCCCAAGGCGTGGATGGCCATATTACGCGCACGATCCAGATGGACTTCCGAATCAACAAGAAGATCGAGTACGCGATCCTCAGCCCGAATCGAATTATGATCGGCAAGAACGTGCGCGTGGAAGGCCCGCTTGGTTCGCGCTATGGCATCGTGGCCGGCGAACTTGATGCGGCCAACGGCGATCCGCTCGTCATGCGAAGCGACTTCTACTACCTCGATCCCGCGCTCGACATCACGCTTGACCTGTTCTACTCGAATGTCGCGGACTTCGACGTGGACGGTGACGCGCGCCTCCGCCCTGATCATCCGGTCGAAGGCTTGGGCGCGACCGTTCTGGACGACTACGACGGCGACGAGTATGTCGATGATTTCGACCTGTTCCTGGCTTTCTACGATACCAACGGCGACGGCATGGTCGAGATCGCGGTCGAATTCCTCAACATCGACAACCAGTTGGCCCGCCTGATCGACGAGGCCTACCCCGATCGCGACGGCGACGGCGAACTGACCGCCAGCGACGGGATGCTGGGCTACAACGACGGAATCCTGGACGGCAAGGACCGCTACGCGAAGGTGCACGGCCGCTTGATGTTCGCCGTCGCGCAGACCGACTGGGATACGGCCAACGGCGCCAGCTACCAGACGGTCGTCCAAGGTGCAGGCCGTGTGGAACTCGACCAAGCGCCGATCAGCTTCGAGGTGAGCGACGACGAGCTACGCGAAATCACCACCGACATGTTCTCAAACACGCAGACATGGTTCGATTTAGAGGCGACCGGCGTGTTCGGCGATGAAAACGGCGGTCAGGTCCAGGCCGGCATTCTCGCCGGAGGCACCTATGACCCAGTTGGCGCGTGGGAGGAGGTGCCCTACGGCGCCCACGCAGCCGGCGGCGCACCGTACGACTATTACCAACGCCCGGTCTATACCAACATGACGTTCACGAACGTGCGGATCCCGATGGGCAACAACGGGCTGTTCGAGAACTGCACGTTCGAGGGCGTGACCTTCATCGAGACGGACCCGGACTGCGACGTTGACACCTGCGATAACTCCGAGAACTGGAACTACGCTAGAGCCTGGCAATGGGATGACGCCAACGGTGATGGGATCATGACCACAGACGAAATGTCGTGGAAGTTCGATTTCGATCCGCTGGTCGTACCCACGAATGGAGCCGGCGCCTGGCCGGACACGCGGGTCCGGTCGAACAACATCCGTTTCAATAACTGCACCTTCCTCGGCTCGATTGCCGGAATCAGACCGGGCGAATACACCCACTGGCGCAACAAGATCCAGATTACGGGCGAGACGAGGTTCTATATCGATCCGGAAGATCCGGATCTCCTACAGGAGATCATCGACTTACATCCGGACGCCCTCGGCTGGCAGAATACGCTCGAGGGTATGGACGCGGCCGACATCGAGGAACTAAGCAAGAGCTCGTTGCTGATGATCGGATGGTCGGTCGACGTTGGTAACTTCACCAACGATCAGGACGCCGATCCCGACTTGACGCCCAAGGTCAAGCTCAAAGGAACCATCGTCGCCGGCATCCTGGACGTGCGCGGCACGGCCGACGTGTTCGGCACCCTGCTGATGACGTTCCGCCCGATCGCCGGCGAAGGCCCGCTGTTCTACGGCGGTCTGCCCGATGCGTTCAACACCACCATCGGATACTTCGGCCCGTCGGACGGCGACGGCGAGGGCGTTGACCCCGACGACGCCACCTTCAACGGATTCGGCGAAATCACGCTTCGGTACGATCCGAACGCCATGCTTCCCGACGGGATTCCCTGGCCGATACAGATCAACTCCGAGCCGCTGACCTATGTGGAAGGAGGTTCACTGTGAACCAGTACGCCACAGCATCCGATCGATCCCGCCCTCTGCGCCGCGGCCACCGACGGGGTTTCAACCTCATCGAGCTGTTGATCGCCTTGGCGATCACGGCCGCGCTGCTCAGCGCAACCATGATGGCCCTCCGTGCATCGTTCATGGCCTACCAATCGACCACCGAGGTTGCCTCGACGCACACCATTAGTCGTCTGGTCATGCACCGCATGCTGGCCTTGCTCCGCACGGGCCAGGACTTCGGGCCGCTCCCCCTATCGCCATTGGATTCGATTGTCGACAGCAACTATATTGAGTTCTTCACGGACAATGGGCAGCTCGTAACCCTGGACTGGGTCGACGTAGACGACACGTTGTACGTCGTGCTCACGGACGAGAACGGCGTGGAAACCCCCTATCCGCTCCTGGAAGGCGTCACGAGCTGCAACTTTACCCTCGAGTACGAGCTCGGGTACAAGCTCCATCGCGCGACGATCGATATGACAATCGTGCCCGATGACAACATGAGCGTTGATCTCGACGGCGACAACCAACTGGTAATCCGGCTGGTTGCTTCCGCCATGCCGAGAATGATCGCCTACGAATAACGACCCGAGACCGCCGCGAACTTGGTAATCCTTGCCGCGCCTACTCCACAAAGGCACGGTGAGGGTTACTTTTCTAGGTACGTTGCGCAGCAGCCCGGCGCTTCGGTCACACTGACGCGCTTGACCGCGACGCCCTGAGGCAGGCTCTCACTCATTTGCTGTGCGATGTACCGCGCCACGTGCTCTGCGGTCGGGTTGAGCTGATCAAAAGGCGCGATCGCGTTGAGATCGCCGCCATCAAAAGGCGCCAGTACGTCGGCAAGCGCGCTCTCCAGCCGATGAAAATCGCAGAGCAGTCCGTCGGTGTCGAGCTGCGGGCCGGCCACGATCACCTTTACATGCCAGTCATGGCGGTGCGAGGCCTCGCGCTCACCCACCATGGTGATCGCATGCGCCGCATCGAAGTTTCGCTCTACGCTCAACTCGTACATGACTTCTCGCAGTATAGAGAAGCCGGCGCTCGTTGACGGGCCCGGACAGACTCGCCGGCCAAACCCGCTATCCTTGAGGGCCAATGAACAGATCGCTTGACGATTCACCGTTGATACTCTCGGTCTCGGGCGCCCGCGGGATCGTGGGCCGGTCGATGACGCCCAGTGTCGCGGTGGACTTGGCGGCCGCGTTCGGCTCGTTTGTCGGGCAGCGCACAGGTGAGGCGCATCCCACGATCTGTGTGGGACGTGATAGTCGCCCATCCGGGCAGATGCTGGCGAGTTCGGTCGCGGCGGGTCTGGCCTCGGTCGGCGGCCGGGTGATCGACCTCGGCGTGGTCGGCACGCCGACGGTAAGTGTAATGATCGCAGCCCATCGCGCATCGGGGGGAATGATTGTCACCGCATCACATAACCCGGTGCAGTGGAACGGCCTGAAGTTCCTCGACGCCGATGGCGCCGCACCTCCACCAGCCGAGATCAACCAGATCATTCGCCGATTCGAGCAGCAGGATTTTCGTCGAGCCGAGTCTGTAATCGATGAGCCCGTCAAACGTGATGGGTCGGGCGATGACACGCATGTCGGCCTCGTTCTGGCGAATATCGACCCCGAGCCGATTCGCGCGGCGAACTTCAAGATCGTTCTGGATTCCGTCAACGGGGCCGGGTGTGTTGCGGGGCGGATGTTGCTCGAACAGCTCGGGTGCAACGTCGTTCACCTCAACGGCAAACCAACGGGACTCTTCGCCCACACCCCGGAGCCGTTGAAGGAGAATCTCGTCGAATTCGCGAAAACGACGGCAACGGCCCAGGCCGCTTGCGGCTTCGCGCAGGACCCCGACGCCGATCGTCTCGCCATCGTCGATGAGCGCGGCACATACCTCGGCGAGGAATACACGCTCGTGCTCGCAACCAAGCGCGTGCTTGAACTGCAAGGCGGTGGTGTGATTGCCACAAATCTCTCCACGAGCAGGATGATCGATGATGTAGCGGCGCAGTATCAGGGAGCAAGCGTTGTTCGTAGCGCAGTGGGTGAAGCAAATGTGGTGGCGGCGATGCGCTCCTCGGACGCCGTGGTCGGCGGTGAGGGCAACGGCGGCGTGATCTTCCCGCCGGTCTGCTTCGTGCGCGACAGTCTATCGGCCATAGCGTTGGTGTTGAGTCTACTCGCGGCCCAGAAGCGACCACTCAGCGATATCGTCTCCGAGTTGCCGCACTATGAAATGATCAAGCAGAAGTTCGATCTATCAGCCGTGGGTGGGCGTGACGCGGTCGGGTCGATGATCGAGAAAGTGACTGAAGCGTTCGCTGATGAGAAGATCAACACCTCCGACGGCATACGCGTGGATTTCCCCGAAGGCTGGGTGCATCTAAGACCAAGTAACACGGAGCCGATCGTGCGCCTGATTGCCGAAGCGCAGACACAAGAAGCCGCAGCGGGTTTGATGCACAAGGTCGGGGCGGTTGCCGGGTTAGGGTGAATCGGGGTGGAAAGGCCCAATGAAGCTCTTGGCCCATTTCACTGCCTTTTGTACTTCTTCACTGCCATCTTCCTGCATCTGATCAAGTATTGGTAGCGCAGATGCAGCTCGGTTTTTCATCCACACTATTGAGTGTGGAACGACCTCACGAATGGCGGCACTCTCGTGTCGACTAAGTTCGTCCAGTACAACCAGCGCTCGGTCGGTCTGACCTTCCAGAACAAGAAGCACCGTCAGTGCTCTCCGAACACGCTCCACGTCTGCGCTGTGAATGTGATCGAGCAAGAACGGTTCCGCCTGTGCGAAGTCGATCCCTGCTAATCCTTCCAACGCGGAGAAGTGAGTATGTGGATCTGGATCTTCCAGTTCGGCCGCCAGCAGGGGGATCGCCGCGCTCGCTGCCGGCCCCATATGTCGAAACGACCGCAGAATGGAAGGCATCGGTGCTCCCCTCTCCTTCCGGTTGGAGTAGATAAGACATAGCTGAGGTAAGACTGACACTCCATCTGAGTCGAAGGCCTCAATGGAATTCAGTGCGAGATGCGCCAGAGTTTCGTCGTGTTCGTCGACTAGATCTGCCAGAGCTGGCAAACACGCTGGGCTCGCCGTTTCGTTGGCATTACGGATCATTGCGATCCGGAGGATCAGCCAGTTTTTGTCCTCGTTATTGGCCTGAGGCAAACACTCCGCCGCAACTTCGCTGGCGAGTACACGATCCGGAATGAGATCGATATCTCTTATTACTTTGGTTGGGTTGCCGGTCTTCCAATCGCGTCTCGCGGTCTCAGCAAGCCGACTAGCGAAAAGACGCCACTGCCACTTATAGAGATCATTACGTACAAGAGGGGGATACCCGTAATCCTCAACATCAAGACGCAATAACAATCGGTAACGTACTAGTCCGGTCTCGTCATATGGCAACATAAGTATGAGAAGCGTGTTTGGGGCAATTGATAGCCAACCGCGAGTACGTACTTGAGGAGCTAGATGAAGTAACGACGACCCGATGAGGACAATGACGCTTAGAATGGCCCAGCACCAACGCCGCCGGGTCTTTTGGAGTTTGCGATCATTCTTTGCGGTCTGACCACATTCAGGACAGCGCATGCTTTCTGCTCCCTGCATGTCGTACCAGCACTTGGGACAGCGCTTGCGGCCTTTGGCGCGATCAAGAAGAAGGGCCCAGTACGCGAGCCACAGCCCCGCTATGCCGAGCAAACCACCTGCGATCCAGAATAGCCAATCGGAAGTCATGGCGAAGGAAGTGTACGCAGATCGGAGTACACGCGTAACGCGGTGGGTCAAGCCCACCGGCTAAGCCGCTACACAAACCCCTTCGTGCCTTCGTGCCTTCGTGCCTCCGTGCCTTTCTTGACCGACTCATGCACGGTCCACGTGATCTCGTCGTCGGCTGACCAATCGATGTGGACGACGAAGAAGCCGGCGCGGTGAGACTGCACGAGCGGCCACATCACTTCGCGGTCAGTTCGAGGGATCGCGAGCTGGGCGACTTCGTCGATGCGTTTCCATTCCAACGTGCCTTCGTCGAAGTCCGCCCACTGCAATGTGTCGGGATCGACGGGCGTGGTGACCTCAAAAAGGAAGATCAGCCAGTGCGCTTCGTGCTGGTAGGCACACTCCGAGACGATGCCGATCAAACGTAAATCGTCGCGATGAATGACAAGCCCGGTCTCTTCTTTGATTTCGCGCAGCGCGCAGTCGTGCGGCCCTTCACCGGAGTCGATCTTCAGCTTGCCGCCGATCGGCGAGTACATGCCCTTATTCGGATCCTGAGCGCGGTGCAGCAACAACACTCGATCGTTCGCGTCATACAGATAACACAGCACCGCGATCTTATGGGGCAGCGTCACGCCGGCACCTTGGCGGACTGCAGATTGCCAGCGGCGAGCAGTTTCTTAATCGACTGGCGGACATCATCATCGGGCGAACACAGCGGCAGCCGCACCGTGCCGGTATCCCGACCAAGCAGGGCCAATGCGGTCTTGATCGGCACCGGATTGACGGCAAGGCCCAGCAACCCACGTGAAAGCGCGAACAGCTCGCGATGAAATTCCTGAGCCGCAGGCCAGTCGTTGTTCAAGAACGCCTCGCACAACGCAGCAACTCTCTCGGGCACCAGATTGGATACGACCGAAATCACCCCCACCCCGCCGACCGATGCGATCGGCAAGGTCAACGAGTCGTCACCGCTGAGCAACTGAAGGTCGGTGCGCAGATTGATCTCGCTGGCCAAGTCCAGCGACCCGGTCGCTTCCTTTATAGCACGGATATTGGGGTGAGCTGAGAGGCGGTGGATCGTGTCGCCGGTGAGGGCGACGGCCGTTCGACCCGGGATGTTATACAGCACGATGGGCAGATCGCATGAATCGGCGATCGCCATGAAGTGTTGATACAGGCCCTCTTGCGACGGCTTGTTGTAGTAGGGCGTGACGTGCAGCGCGGCGTCGGCGCCGACGGCGTGTGAGAACCGATGCAAGTGGATGGCGTAGTTCGTATCGTTGGAGCCGGCGCCGGCGATGACGGTGAGTCCGCGCGGCTTGGCCAACTCGACGACTTTCTCGACCACGGCGCGATGCTCCTGGTCGCTGAGCGTCGGCGATTCGCCAGTGGTGCCGCAGGGGACAACGCCGCTCACGCCGCCGGCGGCCTGCTGCTCAATGTTCTGGGCAAGCCGGTCGAAATCAACTTTCGAGCCGTCGGCGACGAACGGGGTAATCAACGCGGTATGAGCGCCTTGGAACATGGTCATGGAATTGCTCGCATCTTCGGCATCGGGGCACTTCTCACGCACTGGTATTATGGCCGGAACACGACTCCGCTGCCTCACGCATCAGCCGTTTCATCTCAACCACCGCCGCCCGCAAGCCGACGAACACGCTCCGGCTGACGATCGAATGGCCGATGTGCAGCTCGCGCAGACCCGTCAGGGCGGCGATCGGCTGGACATTGGAATAGGTCAGGCCATGTCCGGCGTTGAAGCGCATACCCGCCCGCTGAATCAACGCTCCGGCCTGTCGAACCTTGTCCAACTCGGCGCGGATCGCCGGCAGTGCGGCGTCTTTGCCTTGCTCCCAAAAGACCTGGGCGTAGGGCCCGGTATGGACCTCGCAGGCGTCGAATCCGCAGGCTTGCGCGGCTTCAATTTGAGCCGGCTCAGCATCAATGAACGCGCTGACGATCGATCCCGCGTCATGGAGACGAGCCACGACGTCAGTGAGCCTGGCGGTTTGCCCAGCTACGTCAAGCCCTCCCTCGGTCGTGATCTCCTGGCGACCCTCGGGCACGAGCGCGGCGGACTGCGGCTTGAGCGTGGCGGCGATCGCAATCATCTCATCCGTGGCCGCCATCTCCAGGTTGAGCTTGACATGCACAAGCTCGACAAGCCGGCGAACATCATGGTCCTGAATATGGCGTCGATCCTCACGCAGATGCACGGTAATCGCATCTGCGCCGCCGAGCTGCGCTTCGCTCGCGGCCCAGACCGGGTCCGGCTCGTAGGTCCGCCTGGCCTGGCGGATGGTCGCCACATGGTCGAGATTGACGCCGAGTTGGATCATCGCCGCAAGCGTAGGCGCACGATCGGCGCTTCACAAGGGAAGCGAGACCCGGCGGTTGAGGATGCGCATGGTGAACCGGCTTGGGGGTGGGTATACTGCCCGCGCCGAAAGTCAGTCACACGAGACGTTCAACGTGACCGAGTTCACAAAGAAGCTGGCGAGGCTCAAGAGCGATCTGGTCACTCAGGGCGACCGGGTGACGGATATGCTTCTGCGGGCGGTCGAGTGTTTCTTCGATCTCGACCAAGTCAAGGCTCAGAGCGTCATCGAAGCGGATAGCGTCATCGACAGGGTGGATGTCGAGATCGAACGGGCGTCGATCCCGCTGCTGGCCATGGGCGAGACCAACGAGCACGAGATTCGCTCGGTGCTGACCGTGGTAAAGATCAATAACGAGCTGGAGCGCATCGCCGACTGTGCTGTGAATATCGCCGAAGAGGTCGCGAACTACGGCGAAATGCCCGAGACTATTCCGCAGACGTTTCGGGTCATGGCCAATAGCGTGGTGGGGATGCTGCGTGATGCGACTCGATCGCTCTCGAACTTGGACAAACGGCTCGCGGAGCAGGTGCTGGGCTTCGACGACACGGTCGATCAGTTCAAGCGGGAGATTATTCTCGACGCGCAGCAGAAGGTCGCCAGCGGCGAGTTCACCGCAAAATTCGCCTTTAAGCTGCTGACGGTCGCGAAGTCCCTCGAACGGGTCGCTGATCACTGCACGAACGTCTGCGAACAGGTGATTTACTTAGAAAGCGGGATGGTCGTTCGGCACATGCCGCAAGGGTGGTCCAAGCCCGCTCGCCCGGGGTCCTAAACACAAGATGCCTGATCGTCTTTCGTCCATCCGCGCGACGCTCGATTCACACGGGCAGGGACATCTCCTGGCGTTCTGGGACGAACTGGACGAGGCCCGTCAGGCGGCTTTGCTCACGCAGCTTCACGGCATCGACTTTGACCAGCTCCAGGTGCTGATCGAGACGCTCGTTGTCCGCACGCCACAGGCCGAACGTCCGCGGGATGTGGAACCAGCTTCGTACTACGCCCACGAGCCCGGGTCGACCTATGACGCCGACCACTATCGCGAGATAGGTGAGGAGCTCCTGCGCGCGGGCAAGGTCGCGGCGTTCACAGTCGCGGGAGGGCAGGGCACGCGGCTGGGCTGGAAAGGCCCCAAGGGTGCCTATCCAGCGACGGTGGTCACGGGCAGCCCGCTGTTCCGCGTCTTCGCAGAGCAGATCCTGGCCAATCAGGACCGGTACGGCAAGACGATTCGCTGGTACATCCTGACCAGCCCCGCCAACGACGCCCCGACCCGGGCATTCATCCAGGACAACCGGTGCTTCGGACTGGATCGGCGCAACATCTTCATGTTTCCCCAAGGCACGATCCCCTCGATCGAAGCTAAGACCGGGAAGCTCCTGCTCACGGACAAAGGCCGGGTCGCGGTCAACCCCGACGGGCACGGCGGATCGATCAAGGCGCTGGTCGCCAGCGGGGCCATCGACGCGATGCACGCCCGCGGCGTCGAGCACATCAGCTACTTCCAGGTAGACAATCCGCTAGTGAAGGTGATCGATCCGCTGTTCATCGGACTGCACGCAGCCGCCCCCGATTCCTCCGGCGAGATGTCCAGCAAGATGGTGCTGAAGACGTCGCCGGACGAAAAGGTCGGCATCTTTTGCCGGGCCGACGGCAAGACGATCGTGATCGAGTATTCCGACCCGCCCGACGAACTCGCCCAGCAGCGCGACGACGATGGTCGGCTTCGATTCTGCGCCGGCTCGATCGCTGTCCACATGCTCGGCGTGAAGTTCGTCAAGAAGCTGGCGTCCGGCGACGACGGATTCGCGCTGCCCTATCACCGGGCGGAGAAAATCGTGCCGTACGTTGATACGAAATCAGCGGAACTGATACAGCCCACGCAACCGAATGCGGTGAAAATGGAAACGCTCATCTTTGATGCGTTGCCCTTGGCTGAATCTTCAATCGTGTACGAGACGAGCCGGATCGAGGAGTTTGCCCCGATCAAGAATGCCCAGGGGAACGACTCGCCGGCCACATCGCACCAGCTTCAATCCGACCGAGCGGGTCGGTGGCTGGAGGCGCACGGCGTTACGGTGCCGCGCGATGCCGACGGTCATGTGAGCGCGCGAATCGAGATCAGTCCGCTGACCGCTCTGGAGCCGAACGACCTGGCCAAGCTCGACCTGCCCGATACGATCGAGCCGGGTCAAACGATCTCGCTATAGACCAGGTTTCACTTGAGCGATCGACCTGAGGGTGCCACGCACAGCGAGTGAGCCCCGGCCGCACCCCACGCACTCCGCATCACCTCCAATTCCCACAAAAGGGGTCGGGAGTCGTTTTTGGGGGGTTGGGGTGATTCGGACGCGGGTGCCAGGCACAGCGAGGCCGTCCCGGCGCGCCGGGATGTGTGACGCAGGACCACCTGTGTGTTTCGGTCCCATGCGATCGGACACCGACGACTCCCTTCGGTCGCTGTCGGTGGCACCCTTCATCGTCCCGAGCGAGCGGGTCCATGCGAAGCGCGAACACGTTATGGTTCGCGGAAGGGACGAGAATCGCGGTTCGGACGTAGCCGCTGGCGGGGACGCCGCGGCTCGCTGACCTATGATGCAAGTGTGAAGCGTCGCCTGCTCATCGTCGCACTCTTCCTCTGTCTCGGCGCGGTGCTCAATGTCGCGGTCGCGTGGGGGTGTCGTCTTTGGACGCTGCCGACAGAACGTCGCGAGTTGCCGCTCTCAGAATTGCAGCGAGAGTGGGCACGATCGAGAGGTGAAGAAGCCGATCCTGATTGGGCCGTCCAAACCTCACGGGGCTTCGGGTGGCAATATATAGGCATATTCCTCGCTGATCACAACTTCGAGGAGTGGTCGGCCATGGTAAAACGCTGGGAAAACGAAAAGTTGTCGCGTACAACCTTCATCCATAATAAGGGAAAAGAACAATTTATTCTTCATGATGGTCCGCCATATGCAAATGGCAACCTTCATTTGGGGCATGCCTACAATAGAATTTTAAAAGATATCATTTGCAAATCTCAAAGAATGCTTGGCAAATACGTACCGGTAACACCGGGTTCTGACTGTCATGGTTTGCCGATTGAACTAAAGGTAACAAAGGAGTCTCCGGGTCTTTCACGAACTGAGCTTAAAAAAAAGTGTCGAGAATATGCGAGTAAGTGGATTGATATCCAGCGTAATGAATCTAAGGCGCTTGGCGTACTGTTTGACTGGGATAATCCCTACCTAACCATGAACTTTTCCTATGAGGCTTCTATTTTACGGGCGTTTGGCAAATTTGTCGCTGGTGGCTATATCGAACGAAAAAACAAAACAGTACCGTGGTGTGCATCGTGCCAAACAGTGCTTGCATCAGCGGAGATAGAGCATAAAGAACGCAAAGATCCTTCCATTTATGTGCAGTTTCCAATTGAGAAAAGCATTACCAAAACACTATTCCCACAGATAGGCGACAAAGAGGTGAGCTTACTCGTTTGGACAACCACACCGTGGACATTGCCACTCAACAGGGCGGTTGTGGTTGTTTTTCCGGGCGTCCCGGCAACGACCAGCGACTTCCGGTTTTCCAGGAAGAACCTTGCCAGCGCTTCGGGAAACGAAGTGTAGGGGATGCCCTTTTCCTGAACGGCCAAAACCTCCTCGTTGTTTTTCGACACCGCGTTGCCGACAACGACCAGATCGATGCCGTTGTTGATGTTTTCGCGTCGATATCCCGGCTTGATGTCGATTCCGGCCGATTCCAGCCGATCAAGATCGGTCTGCAATTGACGCCCAACGGCGCCATATTTCCGTCTGAGGGCCAGCACACCTTCATAATCGCCGTTCCCCTGAAGCATCAGAATCTCACG
>JACZXL010000163.1 GCA_022571635.1 Planctomycetota bacterium | reverse complement strand
CACACCGCTGAGTTGGCGGCCGCGCCGCGCCCCTGACAGAGAATCCCGCGCGACCGAGCGAACACCACCAGATCATAAACGGTGAGGAAATACGGCGCGTAGTTCAGCTCGTCGATGAGCGCAAATTCGTTTTCAATCTGTCGGCGAACTTTCTTAGGCACACCTTGCGGATAGTGTTTCGCCGCACCTTGCCACGTGAGATCGATCAAATACTGCATCGGCGTTCGATGGGGCGGACAGATTTCATCCGGATACTCATAGCGCAGCTCATCGAGGTTGAATGCGGCTGCCCGCTGGGCGATCTGAACCGTGCGGGCGATGGCTTGGGGATATTTCGCAAATAACCGGGCCATCTCCTGGGGCCGCTTGAGGTGACGTTCCGCATGAGCAAAGAGACGAAAGCCCGCTTCGGGAAGCGTGCAGCCGAGCCTGATGCATGTCAGCACATCCTGCAAAGGACGGCGATCAGCAACGTGGTAATGCACATCGTTGGTCGCGACCAGCGGCGCCTTGGTGTGATGAGAAAGCGAGATCAGTTGAGCAAGGCGTTCACGATCGTCCGGGCCGTATAAACATGATGACGCGATCCAAAGGCGATCATCGTTAAATACGCGCCCAAGACCGCGCACGATTTCGATGAAATCTTCATCAAGCACCGCCGGCGGAACGATAATCGCAAGCAATCCCTCATGATGCTCGATGAGATCATGCAACGTAAGCTCACATTGACCTTTCGGCGCTCGGCGTTTACCAAGCGTAAGCAAACGACACAATCGGCTATAGGCAGCACGATTCGTCGGATATACCAGCACGGAGAGCAGCGGTGCTTCGGGTTGTGTTTGAAGCTCTACGCGACATCCGACAACAAGCGGGATGCCGATGTCCTTCGCGGCGATGTGGGCGCGGACGATGCCGGACAACGTGTTGCGATCAGTGATCGCGGCGGCGCAATGCCCAAGTGTAGCCGCTTGCTGAACAAGCTCCTCGGGATGACTGGCTCCACGCAGGAACGTGAAGTTGCTCGTGACGTGAAGTTCAACGTAAGTTTCATCATGTGCGCCTTCGCCCCCGGTGTATTCACCGGGGGCTAAATGTTTCCATGGGTGCGGTTTGATCTTTGGTTGAGCTTGTTCGGGCATGACTGTTCATGCCCACAAGCCGTGGACGAACCATCGCCCGGTCTCGACGACGCGGTAGACCCACAACCAACACCCGCGCTCATCCTGGACTTTGAAATAATCGCGAGCCCCCACTTCGTTTTTTTCCCCCCCGGTGTATTCACCGGGGGCTAAATGCCACCACTCCTGTGCAATGCGTTCGGGCCCGGCGCTGGCGGTAATCCGTTGCTCCATGCCGCGCCAGCGCAGCCGCGCGGGTGGACCGTCCGGGGTCAACGCCATCACCGTGATCGGCTCGGGTCGTTCCAGCAGCACCGGCGGTCGATCCGCGTCGATGATCCCTTCGTCCCTGTTCCGGGGGCGTGCCTGTTCCGGGGGCGTGCCTTCATGCCTTCTTTCACCCATCACTGCGCAATATCGAAATGCGCGCTCCGGCACATGCGTTTCAATCATCTCAACGCGCATGATGCGGTCTGAACCAAGTCGATTGGCCAGCGCATCCACCAACGCACCGACATCGCGGTCCACATTCCCCGCCGCCTCCGCATCACTGCCCCACTGCTTCATCTGCACGTGTGAAAGCCTCGCCCAACGCTGTGCGGTCAACGCCACTCGCTCCACGCCGTACCCGAGATTGATCGATTCCACCCTCGGCCCGAGCAATGACCAAAGATGCTTCGCATCCCGGCTCGGGCGACTGAGCGTGATCGTTTCTCGAATCGGCTCCGCGTCGATTCGATCGAAACGCAGTTCGAGGAAGCGCACGCCGCATTCACGTTGTTGTAAATGCTCGGATAATTCGGCCAACAACTCACGAACGGTCAACTGGATCGCTTCGAGTTGCGTGGTCGGCCCGGCAAATATCCGCTCGACCATCGGCGGCTCAACGGGACGAACCGGATCGATCGTTTCCACCGCTTTTCCCATCGCCTGATCGAGCCGCCCAAGCAATTGCGCCCCGAAGCGCGCACCGAGCGATGATCTCGGTAACTTCAACAGATGGCCGATTCGATCGATGCCAACTTCGCGCAGCGCCTCGATCGTCGCTTGATCGACGCGCAACGCAGCGATTGGGAGGGGCTCGATCGCCTTTCGTTCACGTGCATTGGGAACAATGAATTGATCCGGCGAACCGAATCGAGCGATCGCCCAGGCGCAGGCGAATGTCGATGCTGAGGCCAAACGATTTTGGAATCCCAGATGCGCGACGGCGGTGGTGATGGCCGTGAGCAATTGTCGCTCGCCGTGAAACAAACGTTCGCAGCCGGCGATGTCGAGCAGTACGCCATCAGGTGGATCAACCGCGACGATCGGCGAGAACCGCAGCGCCCATCTGGCCAGCGCTTTGAGTGCCATCAGTTCACGGTGCGGCTGATGGGGCTTGACCAACACATTGCCGCGTGGCAGCAGCGCCCTGGCGTGGGCAAGCGTCATTGTTTCGCGCACACCGGCGGCGGCGGCTTGTTCGCATCGTCTGACGACAATCTGCCGGCCGGCGGTCGTTGCATATAAAAGGATCGGCGGAACATCACACGAAACGCTTGTCGTGCGCGCGGGTGCCATGCTTCGGCCCGATAGGGCGAAGCATGCGAACTGTTGTCGACCATGATCCTGCACGCTTCGCGGAGGCACCGACGAAGCGTGGCACCCCATATCTACATACTCCTTCGATCCCGGCTCAAGCCGATCTGCGGATCGAAGCGGGTCGCGGTTGCGCCGCAGGAGCAGGTCGACCGACCAATGGGGCATGTATAGCGACACCGCCCTGGGCACGATTCCACTCCATCGTCCACCGCCGCTCACTTCCATCGTCGTGGCGGAGAACCTCTGATCCACGCTGCAATCCTTTGCAGCGCAGTAGTTGAACATTCCACGTGGGCGCTTTGCGTGTCGAAGGCGCACAGCTCACCAACCATCGTGTCGCGGCGGCGGAAAGACGATCCAACTCGTGAGGCGGGCGGGCGAGCAACAGCAAAGCCGAGCCGGCCTCGGCCGCCAGTTGCAGCCGACGCGTGTGCGCCATGACAAGTCCGCTTCCATCAGCGATGACCGCCGCCACCGCCGGACACCGCGCCGCCGATTCGATCGCCCACAATCGACCGGCTTGGTTTGGGCAATCAATGAACAACGAGTGTCGCAGCAGTTGTCGTTGGCAATCGTCACGGCGCATCAAGGCATGTGGATACGGCCAGCAGTGTTTGCCGATCCAAACTACGCAGCGATTCGATGAATCTTCGAGACTGCATTGGGCCAGATGAAGCAGGATGCCCATCGGCGGCGTCCAGCGCGGCAGCGGCGTTTGGAGTTTCGCTTTCGTCAACTGCGCCGTGTCGGTATGCGGGGGCAATTCCGCCAAGCCGAACCACTCGTGAACCGCCCCCCGGATAAGCCCCCGGATACCCCCCGAATATCCCCCCGGACACCCCGGATACCCCCCCCAATAAGCCATCCGCAGGCTGCGGAGTCCGCCCCGCCCAGGCCGTCGCCCACTGCCTGGCGGTCGATCGCCACGATCGGTTGATCGTCGGGCTGGAATCGGCCTTGCACAGCCTGAATCAGCGCATTGAGTTGTTCCAGCCGCTGCGATCGCATGGCGTTTCATTCCTCCTGCCAGAGTGATGATAGGGATTTATTAGGGTATCACGCCACGACAATCTGTCAAGAATCTCCGAAAAAGGGGTCGGGAGTCTTTTCCTGGATTCCGCGTTTTTGATACAATAAACCGCGAATATGAGAAAAGACTCCCGACCCCTTTTTCAGGTGAGACCGTGACATGCCCAGGCGAGGCAGATCCATCCAAGGCGGGTCGGTCTACCACGTGCTCAACCGCGCGATTGGAAGCCTGACGTTGTTCACAAAGCCGGCAGACTACGAAGCATTTGAGCGGGTCCTCCAACTCGCCTGCCAACGCGAGCCGCTTCGGATTCTCTCGTATTGCATCATGCCGAACCACTGGCATCTCGTTGTCTGGCCACAAACGCATCGAGATGATCAAGTGTCGCAGTTCATGCGATGGCTCACACTCACCCACACGCAGCGCTGGCACGCACATTTTCACACTGCAGGCACCGGACCGATCTACCAGGGCAGATTCAAATCATTCCCGGTGCAAAGTGATGAGCATCTCTGGACAGTTGTACGCTACCTTGAACGCAATCCCAAACGCGCGAAACTTGTTCGGCGAGCAGAAGATTGGCAGTGGTCAAGTCTCTACCACTGGCAAAGAAACGATGATCTCGCCAAAACGCTGCTTCATGATTTACCGACATCTGCCGGTCAACGGCCGAGCGATTGGGTGGAGATTGTAAACCGGCCTCAGACCGAAGCCGAACTCGCTGAGCTTCGGCGAAGCGTGAAGCGTGGAAGTCCATTTGGTGACAGCAAATGGACGACGCATGTTGTGAATCGGTCCGGACTCGATGCGACGGTAAGGCCACGTGGCCGTCCACGAAAGCACGAGCTGTAAAAAGGGGTCGGGAGTCTTTTCCAAAAAACAGTGTTTATTGACCCGTCAGCCGCGATTTGGGGAAAAGACTCCCGACCCCTTTTTCTATCTGTCGGCGCCAGTTGTCCTGGAGGGCCTTGTCGAAGATCGTGACTGAGGCTTGGAAGAGCATTTGTCTGGCCAGTTGATCCATGAGGAGGCGCTCGTGATGGCGCCTGGCCAGGCGCTCCAACTCGGGTCGAACCTGGGCCGGGTCGGCGCCGTCGCCTTGGATTTCGCGCACAAGCCTGAGCACGGCATACCCATGATCGAGCAGCACGGGCGACGAGATCTCTCCCGATTCCAACGACCACAACGCCTGCCGCAACGCCTCGGGGTAGCTCAGGTCGGCGCGGCTGATCGGTTCGAGTAACCCGCCTCGGGCAGCGCTGGAGTCCGTTGAAACCTGCACCGCGACATCGCCAAACGACTCGCCCCGGCCCAGGCGCTCGATGGCGGCTTGAGCCTCAGCCAGACCGGGCAGAACCATCAGCCGAGCCTGGCGCTTGGGACCGTGAACCATCTGATACATCCGCTGTATCGCGGATTTGTTGAGCCGAACGTCGCCGCGGACCAAGGCGCGCAGCATGGCGTTGCGGCGCATCAGACGCTGGAACCGCTGTGGACCCAAGCCCTGCCGTGCCCGGACTTCGTCGGCCAGCCGCACGGCCAAGTCGGCGTCTTCACTGAGCGTGTCCAGAAACATTTGCCGCTCAGCTTCGACATCTTGGTCGCTTATTTGCAGCCCCCGGCGAACCAGGGTCTCGGCGGCCACGCGGTCCAGGATCACCTCCTGCAACACCATCGCCCCGGCGGCTTCATTGAGCAGCGGCCTCAGCTCACCCCACTGAACCACGCGCCCATTGACCAGAGCGGCTGGTCTGGCGTCAACCACCGTCGAGACGATCTCCACCTCGCCGCTGCGCCCAGCCGGGGGCGGTGGGGGCGGGTCAGGCGTGCTGATCGCCAGGGGACGTTGTGCGACAATACCGCCGCGACCGGTCGAATCCGCACCCCCCGCGCATGCGAACAGAAAACCGGCGGCCAGTATTGCGGCCGGACTTCCAATCCCCTTGAGAACGGAATAGCCTTGCATAGCCCTCAAGCGAACCCGCAAACCCGTTGGATGTCAAACGAATGGCGAAGGTGAAGCTACTAATCTGCCCGTATTGTGGCCAGACCCAACCCGAGGTCGAGCGGTGCCGTAGCTGCGGGGGGCTGCTCGAGCCCTTGAGCCGGCAGGCCACCCATAACGCCATGGGGCCGTGGTACGTCCGCGACCCGGATCGCCCGCACCAGCCCGGATGTAGTTACGAAACACTGGTCAAACTCGTGGAGCGTGAGCAGATCGCCAAGCACACGATTATCCGAGGCCCCACCACCCGGCAGTTCTGGACGATCGCCAAGCGAGTGCCGGGGGTGGCCCACCTGTTGGGGTTTTGCCACAACTGCGCCGCTTCGGTCGCTCCCGCCGACCACGGTTGTCATGCTTGCGGTGTCCCCTTTGGGGCCTATTTAGATCGTAACTACCTGGGGTTACCGGAGATACGACCATTGCCATGGGAGGCCCAGCTCGAAGAGAACGACCCGGGCCGAGTCGCCAGCCGGCCGCTTCCGGGCAGCCACTTCGGACAGACGGCAGGCCTTTCGAGCTTCGCCAGTGACGAGGAGCTACTCAGCGAAGTGGAGGCAGGATCGAGCGGCTCGACGGCGGGGGGCACCGGGGGTGCCGGGGGCGCGGTCACGTCGGCTCCATCCGAACCCGTGAAGGAGCCGGGACTTGGTTCCGCAGGTCAAACACCACAAGTCGGTGCGAATCTCTTTGACGACTACGCAGCCGCCGCCGTCACCCGGTCGCTTCAGCGCAAGGTCGCGGCCCAACGGCGCACGATCCGTGGCCTGGGGGCAGCCGTTGTCATCTTTGTTTTTGTCGCAGCCGTCGTCGGATTGGCGTCGCTTGTCGACGACTCCGGTCCGCAGACCCCTGGTGATGGGACGCAACGCTCAAGCGACGGCAAAGGCGCGTCCGCCGATCAAGCCGTCGATACACCGCAGGTTCCCACGGACCCGCCAACGTCGGTCCCCGTGCCGAGCCCCGATGATGCCTCGCCCGCGCCGGCTCAAACAGACCAGGAACCGCACGCCGATCCGCCGGGGCAGGATCCGCAAGCCGACTACGCCAAGGCGATGCAACTGATCAAGGCGGCCCAGCAGGTCGATCGACCGACCAAGGACCGCATCAAAGATTATGAGGAAGCGCTGCGATTACTCCAAGCCATCGTCTCCGACGCCCCCGCCGATGCGCAGCCGGATGATCTTCCCGCCGCCATCGAGCGCACCAACAAAGCCCTCGAACGCCTGCGCCTCGAAGATTTCTTCCCGTAAGTAAAAAAAGGGGTCGGGAGTCGTTTCTCCAAATCGCGGCTGAAAGGTCAATAAACGCTGTTTTTTGGAAACGACTCCCGACCCCTTTTTCGCTCGCCTGGGGAGGTCAATCTCAACGGTGCGCGCTCTACGCCGCCGATTAGAATGACATGATGTCTCCTGGGACCACGGATGTCGCGCAGCCGGCGCGGGGCCCACCAACAAAGCGCACGACCGATCCGGCGCTCGCGAACCGAACGATTCATTTCGTAGGCATCGGCGGCTGCGGGCTCAGCGGCCTGGCTCGAATGCTGGCCGAACAAGGCGCCACATGCACCGGGTCCGATGGCGTTCCAACCGACCTCACCGCTGCGCTGCAGGCCGAAGGCATATCCATCAGCGTCGAACAGTCCGCTGAATCCCTGCCCGCCGACTGCAACCTCGTCATCGCCTCCGCTGCGATCAGTCCCGATCACCCCCAACGACTGGCCGCACATCAGCGCAACATCCCCGTCCTCAGTTATGCCGAGGCGTTGGGCAAGGTCCAGGCGCTGCGCACCGGCGTGTCGATCGCCGGCACACATGGCAAGAGCACGACCGCCGCCATGTTGTGCCACGTGCTCATGCAGTGCGGGCTTGATCCAAGCTTCATCGTCGGGGCCGACTGTCCGCAGATCGGCGGGGGTAGTCGAACCGGCGCTGCAACCATCCCAGGCGCCGGCCCTTATTCCGGGGGTCCGGGGATCCTCGTCGCCGAGGCGTGCGAGTTCGATCGTTCGTTCCACCACCACCGCCCGGTTATCGCCCTGATCAACAACGTCGAAGAAGATCACCTCGACATCTACCACAACCTCGATGCGATCATCGAAGCGTTCGCCGAGTTTGCCCGACTCTTGCCCGCAGCCACGCAAGGCGGTCGGCTCCTCATCGCACACGACGGCGCGCATCGCGCTGCAATCGCTGACAACCTTCGCTGCACCGTCGAGACGTTCGGCTACAGCCCCGATGCGGATTACCACTTGAAGTTCGAGCCCCCCGAAAGCCGCGTTGAGTTGCACGTTGAAGACGAGGTATGTTGCACCTGGAGCAACCGCGCCATGCCTGGGGCGCACAACGCGCTCAACAGCGCCGCCGCCGCGGTGTTGGCGCATTATTTTGGGGCCCAATGGAACGACATCGCCGCCGCCCTGACCTCGTTTCAAGGCGTCAATCGGCGAATGCAGCGCCTCGGAACGCGGCGCATCGCCGGCGACGGTGAAGTAATCGTTTACGACGACTACGGCCATCACCCCACCGAGATCGAAGCGACGTTGCAAGCCCTGCGCGAAACCGAATGCCCCACGCGGCTCATCTGTGTCTTTCAACCTCACCAGCACAGCCGAACGCGATTCCTGCTGGAGGATTTCGCGCGAAGTTTTTCGTCAGCCGACGTTGTCATCGTTCCGCATATCTACTTTGTACGGGACTCCGAGGTCGAGAAGCACAAGGTGCGGGCGGCGGACCTGGTCGATCGGCTCCGAAAACGCGGCGTCACGGCGATGCACCTGTATCCGTTCGACGCCATCGTCGAGCATCTGGACGTCATGTGCCGTGACGGCGATCTCGTGGTCATCATGGGCGCGGGCCCGGTCTGGCAAGTCGCGCGGGATTTCCTGGCGCGTCCCGCTTAAGCCGGACGCGCCTGGATCGCTCGATGCCTTGATCCCTCGATGCCT